>JBKEFM010000028.1:0-33861 GCA_046709505.1 Paraglaciecola sp.
AGCCTTGATATCTATCTGCCCATCAGCCAACCGCAAAATAAATTAATGGTGTATATACATGGCGGATATTGGCAGGAATTGAGCAAAGAGGAATCGTCTTTTGCCGCTACAAACTTTCAGCAACAAGGCTTTCATTTTGCGGTCATAGATTACACCCTTGCACCCGATGCCAGTATTACCGATATAGTTGAAGAAAATCGCAATGCTATTGCCTGGTTATATAATAATGCTGATCAATTTGGTTATAAGCCACAAGAGATATACCTCAGTGGAAGTTCAGCTGGGGCTCACCTTGCTATGCTGATGCTACAAACTAATTGGTCTGAATACGTGAGTGACTGCCAGGCGAATATTATTAAAGGAGTATGTGCCGTAAGCGGCATTTATGATCTTCAACCTCTGTTGCCAACTTATGTTAACGACCTATTATCAATGGATTTGAGCGAGGCCAGGGAAAATAGTCCTGTTTTGCAAGCCTTACCAACACCCGTTCCAGTAATCATTGCTTTTGGTGAAAATGAAACCGATGAGTTTAAACGACAAAGTAAAATCATGAGCGATAAACTTTGTGATGACGGATTTTATGTTCAATTTAAGGAAATTAAAGGGTGTAATCATTTTGATGTAATTATGGATCTTAGCCAAAAATCTAGTTGGCTATCTCAACAAACAATCGCGTTGATGATGTTAACAGAATAAGAAATACCATACCTTCTTGATATGTGTTCAACTCAAAACGCGCTGGCAAGTTTCATAGAAAAGCGTAACATCGAAGGAATGCAGCTAGGGCGGCTTGCCAGACCTTCCCAAAGGGCGAGGCTAAATTTTTTACACTTTATCAGTAACCCGGAGAAATTCACTGCTCGGCTAAGAAAATATTATTGATCGATGAGTGAGTAGATATTAAGGTGGATTGGTATAAGCCTAAATAGGCTTACTTATTTGAATATTTCTTAAGAACACTGGTCAGTAATTTGGCGGTTTTGATTACATTTCTGTCTTTGAGGTAGACCAAATGCCAGTATATTGTTAGCCCGTATTCACCAATCGGCATCGTATTAATTGTTCCGTCTGCCATATAGGGTAAGATAAGTTGCTTAGACATAATTGTTATCCCCATATTAACTTTAACCAGCTCAACAATGGCTTCATTAAACCCTACTTGCACGACTTTATAGGGCAATACATTGTTGGGTTTAAAAAACAGTTCATATTCCCGGTCTTTTTCTGGCACAGTAGAGTTGGTAATATAAGTTTCATTGGCAAAATCTTCAGCACTCATAAAAAGCTGTTCGGCTTTTTTATGTTTTATTGATAAACAAACCAGGAGTTCATCTTGGGCAATGAAAGACGTCTCATATTCACTTTTATCAATATCTAAATGCCTGTCTTTACTAGAAATTAACGCGATATCTACGTCACCATTGTAGATATGATCAATCGGATTAGTCGCCGCTTCGGCGGTAAATTCAAGTTCTAAATTCGGCAGTTCTTGATGAAAATAACTGACCACATCGGGTAACCATTTAAATGAAGCATAATGGGGTAAGCCTATACGCAGAACTTGCTCAATGCCATCGCTAAGTCGTGCAATGTCATATTCTGCGCGTTCAAGCTCTTCAAGAATTTTTTTAGCTGACTGCAATAAACGTTTACCTGCGGTAGTAATAACCAATTTACGCCTGCGTCTTGCAAACAAGTTAATGTTAAGGCGCCGTTCAGCTTCACGAATTCGGTTAGTTAATGCTGGCTGAGTGATAAATAACTTCTCAGCGGCTTCCTTCACTGTATTTGATTCAACAATGGTACAAATCATTTTTAAGTGGTTAATACTGAGCTGGCTTGTTGCCATTTATCTTACCTTGACGGTTTATATTTTTATATTGATACAATTTTTGAATCAAATGACAGAATATAATCAATTGTTGTTATTCAACATACTCAAGTAAAGTGTCAATAGCAATTTTAATTTATCCCCAGGCTTAGGACAAAAATCTATGCAAGCATCACAGATCAAGCATTCTGCCCAACGCTTAAACCAAGCGATGAATGATCAAAAAACACTTATCCCATTAACGACTCAATACCCTGAACTGACGATAGATCAGGCGTATGCCATCTCATTGGAATTTTTAAAACTTCGTGTAAACCAAGGCGAAAAGGTAGTGGGTAAAAAGATTGGACTAACAAGTGAAGTGGTGCAAAAAATGTTAAGTGTGCATCAACCTGATTTTGGTTTTTTAATGGACAAAATGCAGTACCCATCAGGCGCAGAGATAGTACTAAAAAAAGAACTTATTCAAGCTAAGTCTGAAGGAGAAATTGCCTTTAAATTAAAACACGACCTAGTTGGACCTAACGTCACAGCAGATGATGTTTTAGCCGCAACTGAACAGGTTTTTGCCTGTTTTGAAATTGTTGATTCACGCATTGAAAACTGGCAAATAAAAATTCAAGACACCATTGCCGATAATGCATCTTGTGGCATTTTTGTGATAAGCGAACAAGGTGTCGATCCTAATACGGTTGATTTTGAAAATTGCCGCATGACGATTACCAACAAAGGTGAAGTCATCGCCACAGGTAAAGGCAGTGCCGCCCTTGGCTCACCTTTAAACTGTGTGGCTTGGCTTGCTAACACCCTCGGTCATTACGACATCCCTTTAAAAGCAGGCGACATCATCTTATCTGGGTCTTTAGCAGCCATGATCCCAGCTGCAGTGGGGGACGACATGATGGTTGAAATTGAAGGCGTGGGTAGCGCAGAATTTAAATTTATATAGGAGTGTGTAAAATGACTGAAAAAATTAATGTTGCACTAATTGGTTCTGGAAATATTGGCACTGATTTAATGATAAAAGCATTGCGTAGCCAGAATATTAATCCTGTGTGGATGGTAGGCATTGATGAAAATTCTGACGGTTTAGCACGGGCTAAAGCCGCGGGACTTAAAACAACCGCAAAAGGTATAGATGGTTTATTACCTCATATTGAAGCAGACCAGATTAAAATAGCCTTCGATGCTACCTCTGCTTATGTGCATGCCCAAAATAACGAAAAACTAGCACGCCATGGCGTGACAGTTATCGACTTAACGCCTGCGGCAATGGGTCCTTTTTGTGTGCCACCGGTGAACCTCGATGAACTGGTGAGTGAAAATGAATCGAATGTCAATATGGTCACCTGCGGTGGTCAAGCGACTATCCCCATTGTTGCTGCAATCAGTCAAGTGCAAGGCGTTGCCTATGGTGAAATCATTGCTACTATTTCGTCAAAATCAGCAGGCCCTGGCACACGCAAAAATATCGACGAATTTACCCGCACCACAGCTAACGCTATTGAATCTGTGGGGGGCGCTAAAAAAGGCAAAGCAATCATAGTGCTTAATCCTGCAGAGCCGCCATTAATGATGCGCGATACCGTACATTGTCTGACCGAGGATGAGCCAAATCAATCAGCCATTACGGCATCTATCTTGGCGATGATCGAACAAGTACAAACCTATGTACCTGGCTATCGTTTAAAAAATGGACCGGTATTTGATGGTAATCGTGTCTCAGTTTTTCTGGAAGTAGCCGGGCTAGGGGATTACCTCCCTACCTATGCAGGCAACTTAGATATTATGACCGCTTCAGCTTTACGCACCGCTGAAATGCTAGCGCAAAAAATGCTAAATAAAGGAGAAAATAAATGAACCTAAAAGGTCAAAAAATTCAACTTCATGATATGTGTTTACGTGATGGTATGCATGCGAAGCGTCACCAAATATCAATTGATGAAATGGTGCGGTTATCAACAGCTTTGGACGACGCGGGTGTCGAACGAATAGAGATTGCTCATGGAGATGGCCTAGGTGGCGCATCGGTAAACTATGGCTTTGCAGCTCATACTGATGAAGAATATTTAGCCGCTGTCATTCCCAAAATGAAGCAGGCGAAAGTATCGGTACTACTGATCCCGGGAATAGGCACAGTAGATCATTTACGTATGGCCCATTCTTATGGTGTTCATACCGTCAGAGTCGCAGCACAATGTACTGAGGCGGATGTTACTGAACAGCATATTAGCTTATCCCGCCAATTAGGATTAGATACGGTCGGCTTTTTAATGATGTCGCACATGTTAGAGCCTCAAGCACTGCTAAAGCAGGCCAGGTTAATGGAAAGCTATGGTGCAAATTGTATTTACTGCACCGATTCAGCAGGCTATATGCTGCAAGATGATGTACACAGTCGTATCGAAGCCCTGCGGGCAGGCCTGAAGCCTGAGACTGAAATTGGTTTCCATGGTCATCATAATATGGCATTAGGCGTGGCAAATTCCTTAACCGCCGTTGCCGCGGGTGCTGATCGCATTGATGGTTCGGCCGCAGGGCTTGGCGCTGGCGCTGGCAATACACCCTTAGAAGTTTTTAACGCTGTGGTGACACGAATGGGTGCTCAAACAAAAGCCGATGTCTTTAAGTTGATGGCGGTGGCCGAAGAGATAGTGGTACCTATGATGGAAAAACCTATTCGGGTCGATCGCGATTCTTTAGTGTTAGGGTATGCAGGTGTTTATTCGTCATTTTTATTACACGCTCAAAGAGCGGCTAAAAAATATGGCGTACCAAGTGAAGAAATTTTAATGGAGCTGGGTCGAATGAAAACAGTAGGCGGTCAGGAAGACATGATTGAAGACGTTGCACTCAACCTTGCTAAAGCAATGAAGTAATGAATAAAAGAAAAGTAACCATATTTAAAGGGCGATAAATCGCCCTTATTCTGATAAAAACACAATTAAATTAAAGCACGGTACCTTTGCGTAATTCTCGCTAGATACAAAGATGGGGTTTAATTTACAGCTTTGCTCGCACTTCATAAAGCTCAGGAAAAAAGCTGATATCCAATGCCTTTTTAAGGAAGTTAACCCCTGAAGACCCCCCTGTCCCCTCTTTATTGCCAATAATTCGCTTCACTGTCGACATATGTTTAAAACGCCATTGCTGGATAGTATCTTCAATATCTACCAGTTTTTCTGCCAGCTCATAATACTCAAAATACTGATCAGGATTTTGATAGATGGTTAGCCAGGCGTTCAGCACCGACTCATTGCTTTGATAAGGTAATGAAACGTCTCTGGTTAACACATCTTTATCGATACTAAGCCCTTTATTATGTAATGCAGTAATCACTTCATCATAAAGGCTTGGCTGTTCAAGTACGCTTTTCAATTCGCTATGAACTGATCCATTACTTTCATGAACCTTTAATAATGACACATTTTTATTACCAAGCAAAAATTCAACTTTTCGATAACCATATGATTGAAAACCGGATGAATGACCAAGATCGTCTCTAAATTTAAGGTAGTCGGCCGGTGTCAGCGTTGATAAAATATCCCATGATTGAGTCAGTTGACGGATGATTTGCTTCACTCGTGAAATATCTTTAAACGCGTGGCCAAAGTTACCTTCTTTAACATGGCTGATTGCAGAACCTAACTCATGGCCTGCAAGTTTTAGCCATAGCTCGCTTGCCTGATGAATGATCACAAAGAGCATTTCATCATGTTGATCACTTTGCAGTTGCTGCGCCGATAATATTTTTTCAAGACACAGATAATCACCATAAGACATATCATCTTTAAAATCTGTATGAATAGTATCTTCCATCTCACGAGCATTGGTATTATAAGGACAGCTCATTAGACATTACGCCCTAAATTTTGGCTCTGCGTTAAAGTATGCAAGTGCTCATAAATATCGTCATCTTGCCAGCGCTCGTTTATATTTGGCAGTGCCATAATTTCACGCATAATTTCTTTTTGTATATCACCGATGCGCAACGCTTCACTGTAGGGTGTATGTGGTGAGAATGTCACCATAGAGTACAGCGGCACCCACAATTTTGGATAACGATCATGAAAATTAGCTTCAATTTTTTTGCATAATTGGAAATTAGCATCTCCAGATAGCTCACTCATCTCAACAAAATTACGTTTGGCCAGTTCAATAATCGCATCACCATTAGGTTTACGCTGCTGCTGATATTGAGATAATATTTCAGGCCAATCTTCGTTGTACTCTGTCACTAGTTCGTTTAATACTCTGCAATCTTCAAAACCACTGTTCATGCCCTGGCCATAAAAAGGCACCATTGCATGTGCCGCATCACCGATCAAAGCAACACTGTCGTTAATCACCCAAGGGTAAATATGTACCAAGGATAAGGGTGACGCTTTGCGACTCATAAATTCACCAACGGGGTCCTCAATCAAATCTAATGTATCGCTAAAATAGGTTTGAAAAAATGCCTTCACGTCATCATGTTGCTGTAAGGCATCAAATGAAATTTCGCCCTCTTGATTCATAAATAAGGTACAGGTAAAGCTGCCATCGGGGTTAGGTAACGCAATTAACATAAAGTCTTTACGAGGCCAAATATGCAGGGCTTCTTTTTCTAGTCGATGACTGCCATCAGCTGCAGCAGGAATATTCAACTCAATGTAGCTTTGTGGCATATAATCAAGGCTATAACTGATGCGTTTACGGGGGATTTCCTGCATTTTTCTACGCACTTTCGAAAATGCACCATCTGCACCAAATAACAGATCACTACTATGCTTTATCTCACCCTGTTTTGTATTGAGGGTCAGCGTATTGGTATCAAAATCAATCTCTGTCAAATGACTATTAAAATGCAAAGAAGCCATTTCTTCCTGCTCTACCAGGGATACCAGTTGTTCATTTATTTTAGAGCGTGAAACAGACCAAATAGCCTGATTATCTTTACCGTATACCTGTTTGGTTAGCTTACCTTCAAGGTCATGCATAATGCGTTGATACATAGGTATTGCTTCACATCTTATTTCTTCAGCAATACCTACAGATTCAAGTGCCAGCCAGCCACGATCAGACAGGGCAATGTTGATAGATCTCCCCTGATAAAGTTCGCTATTGCGGGAATCGTCACGAGATTCAAACAGGTCAACTTTATATCCTTGCCTTGCCAACATAATAGTCAGTAGGGCACCAACTGGACCGGCCCCGGCAATGGTAATTGTTTTGGTAGGTTGGGTCATATTAGCTCCTTTGTGACAGTAAGTTATGTAAGGTGTTACCAAATTGGTAGACATCTTCAAAGCTATTGTATAGCGGTGCAGGCGCAACTCTTATCACGTCAGGTGCACGAAAATCACTAATAACCCCCGCTTGGGTTAACATTTCAAAAAAGCTTTTATCTGTTCCTATCAGTTTAATAGAGAGTTGTGCACCACGTTTTAGAGGATCTTTTGGTGTAATAATTTCTAATTGAATATCAGGAAATGCACTGACAACATCGTTAAAAACAAACTCAAGGTAACCTGTTAATTTTAAGCTTTTTTCACGTAAATTATGCATACCCGCTTCATCAAATATATCCAGGGACGCTTTGAGTATTGCCATCCCCATCACTGGTGCATTACTAATTTGCCAACCTTGTGCACCTTGCATTGGATCAAAGGTGTTTTCCATTAAAAAACGACGTTCTTTATTGTGTCCCCACCATCCACCAAACCGGTTAATAGACGTGTCGTTACCATGACGTTCATGAACGAATAATCCTGCTACGTTGCCCGCACTTGAATTGATATATTTGTAGGTACACCAGGCCGCAAAATCTACATTCCATTTATGCAGATCTAATGGAACATTACCGGCAGCATGGGCCAAATCAAATCCAGCAAGAGCACCATGTTCATGGGCTACTTTGGTTAGTTTTTCCATATCAAAAAGCTGACCAGTAAAGTAATTCATCCCCCCAAAAAAGACTAATGCTAATTCATTGCTATGTTCTTCTATAGCAGCAATAATATCGTCTTCACGGATCAGGTATTCACCTTCACGTGGCGAAACTTCAATAATCGCCTCATCCGGATCCAGGCTATGATGTCTTACTTGAGTTTCCAGCAAATAGCGATCAGAAGGAAACATTTTTGCTTCGCTGATAATTTTAAAGCGTTTAGCCGTTGGTTTATAAAACGAGACAAAAAGTAAGTGTAAGTTATTGGTTAATGACCCCATACAAACCACTTCAGATTCTTTAGCACCCACTATACGAGCCGACGCGGGAGTGAGTATTTCATGGTAACTGACCCAAGGATTTTCTGCTAAGAAGTGACCTTCCACACCCCACTTCGCCCACTCATCGAGTTCTTTATTAACATATTCACGGGCACTTTTTGGCTGCAGACCAAGGGAATTACCGGTAAAATAAAGTACTTGTTTACCGTCAATAATCGGATGATGAAACTGCTCACGATATACTGCCACCGGATCCTGTGCATCTTGCGCTTGTGCATACATCAAAGTATTTTCGTGGTTCATAAATTATCCTTTGGTCTTAAATTGACAGCTACCTAAGTTAGCAACATCAACAGAAATAGTTTGATGGGGTGCTATTGCAAAAGCCGCCGTTGCTGCACCGGCAAGCACAATTTGCCCCGCTTTTATTTCTAAACCGGCTTCGCCTATGATCCGAGCCGCTTCTATCAAGGAATTAATTGGGTGATCTAGTATGTCGTTACTTGAACCGGTAGCAATGACGTTACCGTCTACTTTTAACGCCATGACCAAGTCGTCAATATCGCTGTCACTTGGCATCCACGGTCCGATACGAAAACGGCAACTCGAGGTGTTATCAGCCACTACATCATTTAGTGAAAATTTAAAATTAGTATAACGTGAGTCAATCAGTTCAATTGCCGGTGCAATGGCCTCTACTGCAGCAAGTGCTTGTTCTTTGGTGACTATGCCTGATAGTGAAGCGTTAAGTAAAAAAGCAATCTCTGGCTCGGCTCTGGGGTGCACGTAATCAGTCACATCAATTTCTTGATCTTCTTTTATTTCCATAGCATCGGTAAGGCGACCCCAAATAATATCGTTAACGCCCATTTGGATCATTTTAGCTTTACTGGTAAAACCCATTTTATAACCAACAAGTTTTTCACCCCGGTTGTAACGTCGTTCAAGAATTTTAGCTTGGATCTCGTATGCTTCTTGCAACGTAATCGTTTGGGTAAGTGAGATCATATCTACGCTTTTAGCTGTGGTTGCAGCTTCATCTAAGGTCTTTGCTATTTCATTTAACATTATAAATTGTCCTATACTTGAGTCAGTTTGAAGAAAGACTCGGCGTTACTCGCTAGCAATTTCTGCTGGTCTTCTTTAGATAACGTGGGAGCTGTTTTAATCAGATGTCCCATTTTTTGTTCACCCAGGGGAAAAGGGTAATCGGTACCAAACATCAAGCGCTCGCAGCTCATTTTTTTTACTAATAGTTCCAGCGAATCATGATCAAATACGGCAGTATCGAGATAAAAACGGTCAAGGTAATGACTGGGTGGATACAGCGATTTACCCCGGGCAATATCGCGGTGATGCCAGGCATTCTCTAAGCGGCCAAGTAAAAATGCGAATGAACCTCCGCCATGGGCAAAACATATTTTTAGCTTGCTGCTGACTTTGTCGAACCCGCCACCCAAGATCATCGAGACAATTGAAAGTTGCGTTTCAGCAGGCATACCGACTGTCCAACCCATCATGTAATCCTTGGTGCGTTCACTGGCCATCATGTCCCATGGATGAACAAATACAGCGATATCCTCTTGTGCACAATGTTCTAAAAAGTCTAATACCGTGTCATCATCCATGTTTTTCAAGCCAACATGATTGCCTATTTGCACACCAACATGGCCTGTTGCTTTAGCCCGTGATGCCTCGGTACATGACGCCTGTAAATCTTGTAACGGTACTTGAGCCAATGAAAATAAACGCTGCGGATTGATCTGACAAATTTCACGGGCTGCATCATTAAACAATCTGGCACAATACAAGGCTTGGTCAACGGGACGCTCATAAGCAAACAATATGGGCGTAGCTGAAATTATTTGCTTATGTACGCCATCGCGATCCATTTCTTCAAGACGTTTATTGCCGTCCCAACAGGCTGAATATATGGGTCTGAACTCTCTGTCACCCTGCATTAACATAGCGGTGCCATCGTTGCTATGACGCAACCACGGCCAGTCATCGCCGCCAAAACGTTCAGCCAGACTTGGCCATTTTTTTGGAAAGAAATGCGAGTGGATATCGATTACATTCATGATTTATCCTCAAGGGTAACCCAACCTTTGGGTGGCTCTTTACCAGGGTGTAATTCACCACAACTATCACAAGTGCGTGCTGCCAGGTCTTGATAAAATGCGTTATAAACAGGGGGTAAATCTTTAACGATTGATTTGAGTTGCACTTCAACCCTGTACACCAGAGCTTCACATTTAAAGCAATACCATTCAAAGGCATCCTTATGTCCGTCCGGACGTCTTGGTTCAACGACCAGGCCAATACTGCCTTCCATAGGCCGTTGTGGTGAATGACGCACATGAGGTGGTAAAAAGAAAATATCGCCTTCACGAATAAAGACATCACGGTGCTCTGAATCTTCAATCACCTTAAGCACCATATCGCCTTTGAGTTGGTAAAAGAATTCTTCAACAGGGTCATCGTGAAAGTCCGTACGTTGATTAGGGCCTCCCACAACAGTGACCATCAAGTCGGTGTCTGTCCATATTTGAACATTGCCCACGGGTGGCTTAAGCAAATGTTTGTGCTCTTCTATCCAGCGCTGAAAATTAAAGGCAGCCAGTTTAGTCATCAGACATTTCCTTTGTTATTTGAGATAGCGGTTTATAGGCAATCGCTTTACATTCAATGAGTAAATGAGGGTGTGGCAATTGGTGTACGGCAACAGTAGTTCGGGTAGGGCCATCAAAGTCAAAGAACTCCGAGTAGACTTTGTTGTACTCACGAAAATCGTTCATATTGACCAGGAAAGTAGAAATTTCAACCAAATCATCTAGGGAGGCGTCCATTGAAGCCAAAATGTCGGCTATATTTTCTATAACAGCACGGGTTTGACTGGCAATACATAGGTTTGTGCTACCCATTTCGTCTACATCAACACCAGCAAAACCATTGTCTGGCCGCCGTGAACTGGTACCTGAAATGTAAATAAAATCTCCGGCGCGTTTCACATGTGGAAAAGTCCCCCGTGGTATCGCTTTACCACTTACGACTTTACTTTGATTTGAATTATTCATCATTTACTCTTCAATATTGATACAGATATTGCTCGGTTCACTATAAAACGCTAATGAATGCAGACCACCTTCGCGACCAACGCCAGAAAGCTTAGTGCCACCAAAAGGCGCTCTAAGGTCCCGTAAAAACCAGGTATTTACCCATACTAGCCCTACATCAATTTGCGGCGCAACGCGATGCGCTCTGGATAAGTGATCTGTCCATATAGAAGCTGCGAGGCCGTATTGTGTATCGTTGACACGCTTTATGACTTCATCTTCATCATCGAAAGGCGAAACGTGACACACAGGGCCAAATATTTCTTCCTGGTTAATACGGGCATGGTCGTCAAGACCAGTCAGAACAGTAGGTTCGATATAACAACCGTTATCACGCACATCACCAAATTTAGGCACGCCGCCGCCATACTCAACGGTTGCGCCTTCTTCACGAGCAAGTTGATAATAAGAAAGTACTTTTTGCTGATGCACTTTAGACACTAAGGGCCCCATAAAGACATCATCATCCGTTGGATAACCAATCTTAATATCAGCCGCGTGTTGTTTAAGTTTGCCAACAAATTCAGTAAAAATTGAGCGGTGTACATACACTTTTTCAGTACATAAACACACTTGACCGCAATTGGTGAATGTTGAACGGGCAACGCCTGCTACAGCCTTATCAATATCGACATCATTAAATACGACGGCAGAGTTTTTTCCGCCCAGTTCAAAAGAAATTGGCTTAACTGTTGACGCAGCAGATGCCATGATCCGCTGCCCTGTTGCAGACGCGCCGGTAAAGGTAATAGCGTCAATTTTTTTATGGCTGGTAATGGCATCACCTACCGCATGGCCACGGCCCAGAATTAAATTGAAAGCACCTTTAGGAATACCCACTTCATCCATCACTTGCGCCAATAAAAACGCCGTTGAAGATGTTTCTTCAGATGGCTTAAAAATAACACTGTTCCCACACGCCATTGCGGGGGCGATTTTCCAGGTCGCTAGCAATAACGGTAAATTCCAGGGAGAAATAATGGCAACCACACCAAGTGGTTTATTGACACTATAGTTTAGTGCTTTGGTTCCTTGAGCGGTTTGAGTAATGAAACTTTCGTTAGCGGGATATTTAACTAAATCAGCAAAAAAACGGAAATTAGCCGTACCTCTGGGGATATCGATGCTCTTAACCTGAAATAAAGACTTTCCTGTATCGGCTATTTCGGCATCAATAAATTCTTGTTCCCGTTTTTGCATAACATCAGCAACGTTATTCAGCATCTGGCAGCGCTCATTAACGGTTAATTTTGACCATTGACTCTGCTTTGCTGCATCTACCGCATCATCGATCATCTGATGATTTGCCTCAGATACGTTAGAAATAATACTGCCATCAACAGGATTTATATTGTCGAAATAGTATCCGCTATCGACAAATTCACCGTTGATATATGACGTAAGTTGGCTTGGAACTGTCATAAATTAATCCTATGTGCGCTTTGAAAATCGGTTAAAACTGCAAATGTCATTACTTGGTTCTCATCTTATTACGTTTAATAAATAACTATAATTTTATTAATATTACATTTTGATTCATAAAATGAATGTATATTTTAGTAACAATCACCCGCACCTAAGATTGTGTAAGGCTTGCTGAGGTAACAGGTTTTTTTATCAAAGTTAAAAAAAACCTCAAAATGAAGTCTGCTTAAAGCAAACGCCCCCTAAAGACTAGGAAATTACGGAATTTTCAGTAAGCTAAATACGGCAAATATCTGCTAACTATCAGCTAATTTGCGCTTAACTTTCGAATAGAAAAGTATTTGAATAGATTCATAAATTAAGGGTTTACACCCAAAGCCATTGGCTTGCAGCCAAGTAGAAAAACAACTTTCACCATAGAGAAAAAAGTAGCAGTTGAAACACGAAAATATATAGCTGGGCGCAAAGGAACTCAGAACATAACCTTGCATGTAATAAGTGCAATACGGTTGGCGAAACGTGGCTACCGATAGGGGTAATAACAGCCAACAATGCTGTGGCTTTATACCAGTCGTTTGATTCAGGTTTACGTAACGACATAAATAATAATAAAAGGTCTATCTATGAGTTCTCGCGGACAGTTTTCATCACGATTGGGATTTATCATGGCTGCGGCAGGTGCTGCCGTAGGCTTAGGTAATATCTGGGGATTCCCAACACAAGTTGCTACCAATGGTGGCGCCGCTTTTGTTATGGTTTATTTGATACTGACGCTTATTTTAGCCTACCCAGTGTTAATGGCTGAAATAACCATTGGGCGGTATGCACAAGCCAATATGATTGAAGCCATGCAAATCATTGCTGATAACCGTACAGGAAAAAAGTTGGGTAAAGCTTCAGGCTGGTGGGGCCTTGGCGTTGTCAGCCTTATTCTTAGTTTTTACGCCATTGTCGCTGGTTGGATGATTGCTCATTTTTTTCAATCGTTAAGCTTAATCCTTGGCTGGTCTGCAATTGCTGATTGGTTAGTCACCTTTTCAATTGCACGTAATATTATTTTTTGCATCATGTTCTCATTACTCACCATTTATATTGTTAGCCGCGGTGTGACCAACGGTATTGAAAAATGGTCAAGCCGCTTAATGCCTGTATTATTGATATTAATCGTCTCTATGATTATTTATGTTGCCACCCTTGAAGGAGCATCTGAGGGCTGGCGGGCTTATTTAGTGCCTGATTTTTCTAAAATACTTCAACCAAACCTTTTGGTTAGCGCAATGGGGCAAGCCTTCTTTTCTTTATCCTTGGGTGTTGGCACCATGTTGATCTATGGCTCGTACATTAGTAAAAAAGAAAATCTAGTGTCATTAGGGTTTTCAGTTGCACTAGTAGACAGCGGCATTGCTATTCTAGCCGGTATGCTCATTATTCCTGCCATGTATGTTGCCTTACATAACGGCGTAACCATTTTTAATGAACAAGGTGTGCTGATTGACGGTGATCAGCTAATCTTTACCGTTATTCCTGCACTGTTTAACGCTATGGGAGAAGTGGGTCATTATGTGTCAGCGGCTTTTTTTTTATTAATGAGTATTGCCGCCTTAACCTCATCAATATCAATGCTTGAGGTCCCTGTTGCTTATTCACTTGAAAGTAAGGGAGGGTCGAGATCAACAAGAACGATTGTTATAGGATTACTCATCTTATTGATTAGTATTGTTGTGATATTTTTCTTTGAAACTCTCTTTGGTTTTGTCGTTAAAATAACCACTGTATATAGCCAGCCACTCATTAGTTTAATTATGTGCATATATGTAGGCTGGGTATGGCATAGAAACAAATTATTAAAAGAACTACAGCAAGGAAATGAATCCTTAGAATCAAGTTTGTTTTGGCGTGTATGGCCCTATTATGTGAAATTTATCTGCCCAATTGTTATCACATTAATGTTCTTACAAACCGCTCGAAATTAACATCAATATTTCCCTATAATTCCGGTGCTAAGTGACGTGGTACCGAAATTTTCTCCATAGTTGCAGACTTAAAACCTGTGCTAATAGATGTACGGAGTAACCACTGATCGTTTGGGCGATAAGATGCACTTAGTTTATAATTTGTATCATCCACATCGTCATTAACGACTGAGTTATCACTCCCGCCGGTGACCAGTAAGTTATTGTTAATTGCCAAATCCCAAACTGTACCTGAGTGACCAATAAAATCGGTGTGCAAACGCGCAGATATTGGGGGCTTAGAAGAAACCACAGCATTGGTATTCGCTATGAAACCGTCTATCAGTATATTTAGTCTGACAAACAATATGCGGTCACTTGGGTATATATCAATCATCTGGTTATTGACACAGGACACAGCTGAGCACTCGTGATTATTACAGAGCACAAAGCGAGTATCACCCTGACAAATGACAAATCAGCTACAACAGCCACGATTGCTTTATCACCCCTGTATCAAGATGTATTGCTAAGAATCATAGGTTAAAGCTCATGGGCCCTAAACTGAATAATAAGCAGGGCGATATGTTTTGGGTTCACACAAACCCAAAACATGCAGCTATACCCGTCACCCTTGAAGCTGCAGCGTTGTTGGCTACAACTTCAAAGATTTTGGGTATAGATATCTGTACTATCAGGCTGATATTGCCTAATTTATCGCGCCATTTAAATCAGACAGGAAAAACTTGTAGGCTGGATTGTCAGTTTGTTCGGTATATTGGTAGCCGAGCTGAGTGAGATGCTGCTCAAAATCTCCCCGTTGGGTGTCATCAAAGTCAAATCCCGCCAAGACTAACCCTTCTGCTGCGCCATGGTTTCGATAATGAAACAAGGTAATGTTCCAGCGTTCGCCCACTGTCTTTAAAAACGTCATTAACGCGCCAGGCTGTTCCGGAAACTCAAAAGAAAACAGATGCTCATGCAATAAACCCGGCGGGCGTCCCCCAACCATATAGCGCACATGAAGTTTTGCCATTTCATTGTCTGACATATCCATACAAGGATAATTATTAGCTCGTAAGGTCGCGGTTAATTCGGCAAATTCTTCTTTTCCCCTACGCAGTTTCACACCAACAAAAATATGCGCCTCTTTATCACTGGCATAACGATAGTTAAACTCAGTAATAGTGCGTCCGCCAAGTAATTCGCAGAACTGTTTAAAAGCGCCTTTTTGCTCAGGGATTTTAACCGCAAAAATGGCTTCTTTTTGCTCACCCAGTTCACAGCGCTCAGACACATAGCGTAACGTATGAAAATTAATATTAGCACCGCACAATACTCCGCCAAAGACTTGATCTTTAACCTGGTATAAATTGGCATATTTACGCATAGCGGCTACCGACAGCGCCCCCGCAGGCTCCGCTATCACCCGGGTATCATCAAAGATATCTTTTATCGCCGTGCATAGCTCGTCGTTGGTTACTGTGATCACTTCATCTACGTATTGCTGACACAAACGGAAGGTTTCAGTGCCTATGGTTTTGACCGCTACGCCATCGGCAAAAATCCCCACAAAAGGTAAAGGCGTAGGTTCACCGGCTTGCAGGGCAGCTTGTAAACTGGCGGATTCAGCAGATTCTACCGCGACTATTTTGATATCAGGTTTGAGTTGTTTTAAATACACACTAATACCCGCAGCCAGGCCCCCGCCACCCACTGCGATAAAAACCACATCCAGGCCGGGATTTTGCTCCAGCATTTCTTTGCCTATGGTTCCCTGGCCGGCTATCACATCCGGATCGTCAAAAGGCGGGATCAAGGTATAACCATGTAGTTTGGCCAGACGTTTACACTCTTCATTTGCCTGGTCGAACCCGGTGCCGTGCATGATCACCTGCACATATTTGCCACCAAAATTACGCACAGCATCGACTTTAATGTCAGGCGTAGTTTCAGGCATAACGATCACCGCGGGGATTTGCTTACGGGCAGCGCAATAAGCAACCCCCTGGGCATGATTACCTGCCGATGCCGTAATAATGCCGGCTTTAAGGGTGGCCTCATCCAGTTGGCTAATCTTATTATAGGCACCACGGAGTTTGAACGATTTGACTGGCTGCTGATCTTCACGCTTAAGCCACACGTGATTGCCGATCACCGCTGAAAACTTGTTAAGCGCAACCAGGTCGCTTTTAACGGCAACATCGTAGACAGGTGATACCAGTATTTTCTTTAAATATTCTTGGGCAGTAACAGTCATTAGTCTTCCAACTTACTGGCGTCGCGAACGGCGCCTTTATCGGCGCTGGTCGCCAGCAATGCGTAAGCTTTTAGGGCCAGAGACACCTTGCGCTGACGAGTGGCAGGTTTCCACGGTTTAGGGCTTTTATCCATAGCTTCACGCCTGCTTTGCAGTTCGCTATCCGTTATATCCACGCCTATTTTACGGGCGGGTATATCAATAAGCATAGTATCTCCCTCTTCAATAAGGCCTATACCGCCGCCGCTGGCGGCTTCGGGTGAACAGTGCCCAATAGACAAACCAGAGGTACCACCAGAGAAGCGTCCGTCTGTGATCAAGGCACATTGTTTGCCCAAACCTTTGGCTTTTAAGTAGGTCGTTGGATACAACATCTCTTGCATTCCCGGCCCCCCTTTTGGCCCTTCATAACGAATAACCACTACATCACCGGCGATAACTTCATCGGCTAAGATAGCCCTAACCGCATCGTCCTGACTTTCGTAAATGCGCGCCCGGCCGGTAAATACATGAATAGATTCGTCTACTCCTGCGGTTTTTACGATGCATCCCTTTTCCGCAATATTGCCAAATAATACCGCCAGACCACCTTCTTCACTAAAGGCATTATTACGACTGCGTATACAGCCATTGGTGCGGTCGATATCAGCCGTAGGATAACGACAATTCTGACTAAAGGCTTCGGTAGTTCGAATACCCGCTGGACCCGCCCGGTAAAAATGCAGGGCATCTTCATTGGCCGGGTTAGTGATATCCCACTGGGCCAAAACTTCGCCCAAACTTTTACCTAACACGTGGGGGGTGTCCGTATGTAACAAACCCGCTCGATTAAGTTCGCACAAAATACCCACCACACCGCCAGCGCGATGCACATCTTCCATATGGTATTCTGGAGTAGAAGGTGCCACTTTACACAGATGCGGCACGTTACGGGATAAACGATCAATGTCATCCAGGGTAAAGGGGACTTCCCCCTCAATAGCTGCCGCTATTAAATGTAAAATAGTATTGGTTGAGCCTCCCATCGCGATATCCAGACTCATGGCATTTTCAAACGCTTTGAAATTAGCGATATTGCGCGGTAACGCTGACTCGTCATCCTGTTGGTAATAACGACGGCACAATTCAACGATTTGGCTGCCGGCCTTTTTAAACAAACCTTCACGGTCGGCGTGAGTCGCCAACATAGAGCCGTTACCCGGCAACGATAAACCCATAGCTTCAGTCAAACAATTCATGGAGTTAGCAGTGAACATACCTGAGCATGAACCACAGGTTGGGCAAGCTGAACGCTCTATCTCGTCACTTTGCTCATCACTCACATTCTCATCAACACCCGCAACCATGGCGTCAACCAAATCCAGTTTAATGATCTTATCCGACAGCTTGGTTTTGCCCGCTTCCATCGGGCCTCCTGACACAAAAATGACCGGAATATTTAAACGCATAGAAGCCATCAACATACCGGGAGTAATTTTATCGCAGTTGGAAATACACACTATGGCGTCGGCGCAGTGAGCATTAACCATATACTCCACCGAGTCAGCGATAATCTCCCGGGAAGGCAAGCTGTACAACATACCACTGTGTCCCATGGCGATACCATCATCCACCGCAATGGTATTAAATTCCTTGGCTACCCCCCCTGCAGCTTCTATGTTCCGTGCAACCAGTTGTCCCATGTCTTTTAAATGCACATGTCCGGGCACAAATTGGGTAAACGAATTGCAGACAGCAATAATGGGTTTACCGAAGTCTCCATCCTTCATTCCTGTCGCTCGCCACAAGGCACGTGCGCCTGCCATGTTTCTGCCTTGGGTTGTGGTTGCCGAACGTAACTTGGGCATATTTTTGTACCTTAAAGTGATTGTAAATATTGAGCCTAGGCAGACAATGAATTTTCATCGTATACCTTGACTACTGATGGCATTAAAACTCAATTAATCGCCCAATGCGTATTGGTGCCATGAAATTCATTGACGCTGTTTTTTATTGCCTAATAACAAAAAGCCCCCCGAACTTTCGTCCGGGGGGCTGTAAAAATCTGACGTTTAGCCAGAGCTATCCCCGCGGAGAATAAATCACCACTTGCGTCATCAACATAATTACTTTGTTGCACGAGTCGGAATAGGGCACTGGGTCTAATCTAATTTGGGTATATCGTCACTATCTATATAGGTAACATGAACAGATGGTGTGGATCAAGCTTCGCTATATGCTTTTTTGCTGTTGAATATATAAAAAGTAGTTTCAATGATCCTTTAGAAATACCCCATAAGCGGTATCATTACGCTTCGATTATGGGTGAGAAGATTATGGATACTTGGTTACATTGGATAGATCTGATGGGGGTGGCGGTTTTTGCCGTATCAGGCACTCTAATGGCTTATAAAAAAAAGATGGACGGAATTGGCGTAGTGGTGCTGGCTTCAGTCACTGCCATTGGTGGGGGTACGTTGCGGGATATGATCCTCGACTTACCGGTATTTTGGGTCCAAGATCCCAGTTTTTTCTACGCGATTTTAACCGCTGCATTTTGTACCATCATCTGGTTACGCATCAGTCATCGCTTTCCCCTGCGTTACCTGTTGTTTGCCGATGCTATTGGCTTAGCCTTTTTTAATGTGATGGGCTTGCAAAAAGCTCTGACCTACGACGTATCACCGCTGATTGCTATCGCTCTTGGTACTATGACCGGGGTGTTTGGTGGTTTGATCCGTGACGTTATCTGCCGGGAAATCCCCCTCGTTCTCAAAGGTGAGTTATATGCTACCGCCTGTGTTATTGGCGGCGCCAGCTATATAGCACTATCTGTGTTAGGCCTGAGTAAAGTGTTTTGCATGATCTTTTGTTTTGTCATCACCCTGGGCATACGTTTGCTGGCGATAAAATGGCATTGGAACTTACCTGTATTTAGCAGTGCCAATCAACCAGATACCAAATAATACCCATCCACCACTGCCTGCAGTTGCCGTAAGAGTTTTGCGGTAAAGGAACTCAGCCCCATGAGCTTGGACGGTCTAGGTGCTTGAAGGTTGGATAAGGGTGAGTGAGAGCAGCCAACAACGCTGCAGCTTCAAGAGAAACGGGTATATTCGCTTTATCAGTGGCCATTGACTAGCCTTAGAAGTAATTAAAGTAGGCCATAATGGAGCTGCTAATGTCTTTAGCTGTGGTGTATTCCCGGGCGAGTGTCGGTATAGATGCGCCCTTAATTACCGTAGAAGTACACCTGGCCAATGGCTTGCCCTCCTTCAATCTCGTGGGGTTACCCGAAGCCTCGGTGCGCGAAGCCAAAGATCGGGTGCGCAGCGCACTGATCAACTCAGGTTTCGAGTTTCCAGCCAGGCGAATTACCGTTAATCTGGCTCCCGCTGATTTGCCTAAAGAAGGGGGGAGATTTGACCTGGCTATCGCCATGGGGATCATAGCCGCCAGTAATCAATTACCATCTCATAATCTAGGTAATATTGAATTAGTAGGAGAGCTAGCGCTTTCGGGAGAAATTCGTCCGGTAATTGGTGCCTTGCCTTTTACCTATGCCTGTCACCAGGCAGGGCGAATAGCCATACTGCCCCAGCAAAATGCCCCTGAAGCAACCTTGATAAGAGGCGCCCGGGTTATACCCGCCCAACAACTACTGGACGTTTTTCATCATATTGGCGGACAACAAACATTGCCTTTTCATCTTGCACAGGTTAATCGGCACGACCTTGAATATGAAACGGATTTACAAGATGTGGTGGGGCAAAGTGCAGCCAAACGCGCCCTGGAAATTGCCGCTGCTGGTGGCCATAACATTCTTTTTACCGGCCCCCCAGGCACAGGTAAAACGATGTTAGCCAGTCGGTTAATAACCATATTACCCCCTATGAGTGATGCTGAAGCCCTGGCCAGCGCCGCCATTCATTCCATAGTGGGCAAACCGGTAGATCCTGCCACCTGGAAACAACGGGCGTTTCGCCACCCCCACCATACGAGTTCAGCAGTCGCTCTGGTCGGTGGGGGGAGTGTGCCCCGCCCCGGTGAGATATCCTTGGCGCATCACGGGGTGTTGTTTTTAGATGAGCTGGCTGAGTTCGATCGCAAAGTACTGGATGTATTGCGCGAACCCCTGGAATCTGGTTTTGTATCAATATCAAGAGCTGCACGTCAAGCCCAGTTTCCAGCCCGATTTCAATTAGTCGCAGCCATGAATCCCAGTCCAACAGGTAGTCTGCACGATGGTCGCTGCACCTCCGAACAGATACTGCGTTATTTAAACCGTATCTCCGGGCCCTTTCTCGATCGTATAGACTTGCAGGTAGATGTACCTAAGTTGACTGCCAATGAGTTTACCGAACAAGTCAATGTGCGGGGCCAAAGTAGCAAAATAATCAGGCAAAGAGTTATCCGGGCCACAGAGGTGCAACAACGTCGGGCCACCAAGTCCAATGCTCATCTTGGCAGTAAAGAAGTGCAGAATTATTGTCAGTTACAGCCCAGTGATCAGCAGTTTTTGCACCAGGCAGTGGAAAAACTGGGGCTGTCGTTGCGCACTTACCACCGGGTACTAAAAGTTTCCAGAACCATAGCCGATCTCGCTGAGGCACCAGACATTAAACGTGAACACCTAGCGGAAGCGCTCAACTACCGGGCTTTTGACCGTATGTTAGTGCAGTTGGCGCACAACTAATTACGGGGATTTTGACAGCTAAACAAGGCTTGAATCAAAGGTTCTGCGGCGCGTTTTGTCAGGCAGCATAGCCCCAGATCATAGGCTTCAATATCGGCAATCGCGATACGATTCACCCGATGACTGACCACCGAGTTATCGACTACCACTTGCGGCACTATACCCAAACCGAATCCTAGGGCAACCATGCTAACGATGGCTTCATTACCCCCAACAGTGGCGTACACACGGGGCCTGATACCTTGTTCGGCGAACCAGTGGTGCACGATGCGTTTTGATGGCCCCGAGTCCGGTAAAATCACTGAATGTTGACGCCAGTCTACCTGGCTAAGCTGGGTAAGCTTGGTTTCCTTAGGTGCGATCAACAGCAGGGGGATCTTACCCAAAGGCAAAAAGCTCAACTCCTTTGGAAAATCTGGAGTATGAATAGCAATAGCGGCGTCGACCTTACGGTCCATAACATTCGATACGGAAAGAGCGTGATCGCCGGTGGTGAGTTTGATTTCTATCTGCGGGTGGCTGTGGCGAAAACTGTCCAATATTTTGGCCAGGTGACTATGACTGGCAGTCACCGAGCAATATAAACTTAACTCTCCGTGTAATATTTGGTTGTGTTGATCCAGTTCAACTTTGAGTTGCTGCCAAGCATTGAGGGTCTGATCGGCAAATTCGAGCATTTTTTGTCCTGCCGCAGTGATCTGTACTTTACGGTTATCCCGCACAAATAGGGCATTACCACATTCCTGCTCTAAACGCTGGATCGCACGACTCAGCGTTGAAGGGCTGACAAAAAGTGCATCTGCCGTTTTGGCAAAGTGCAAGCTACCTGCCAGGTGATGAAATAACTCTAAGTTACGAATATCCATGATAAATATATTATGATTGCAGAATATGAAACGTCATGTTGCAAATATATCATTTTATACAAGTAAATAAATCTACTATTGTTCAAACATCACGAGATCGTCACTGACTTGTTGCACAAATAGGAATTATCGGAATGGCAAATTATTTTAATACATTATCTTTACGGCAACAGCTGAACCAAATTGGTCGCTGTCGATTCATGCAACGCAGTGAATTTGCACAGGGCTGCGATTTTCTCAAAGGTAAAAAAATCGTCATCATTGGCTGTGGAGCCCAGGGGTTAAACCAGGGTCTGAACATGCGCGATTCCGGTTTAGATGTGTCTTATACATTACGCCAGGCTGCCATCGATGAAAAACGTGATTCATTTCAGCGTGCCAGTGGCAATGGTTTTACGGTTGGCACTTATAAAGAACTTATTCCCACAGCAGATTTGGTATATAACCTGACCCCGGATAAGCAGCACTCAAGTGTAGTAGAAGCTGTTTTGCCGCTGATGAAAAAAGGGGCAGCACTTAGCTACTCACACGGTTTCAACATTGTGGAAGAAGGTCAACAAATTCGCGACGATATCACGGTTGTGATGTGTGCTCCAAAATGTCCAGGTACGGAAGTACGGGAAGAATATAAACGGGGATTTGGTGTGCCGACTTTGATCGCTGTACATCCTGAAAATGATCCTCAACAACATGGTTGGGATATAGCTAAGGCTTTAGCCAGTGCAACTGGCGGTGACCGCGCAGGTGTACTTGAATCATCTTTTGTCGCCGAAGTGAAGTCCGATTTGATGGGCGAGCAGACTATATTGTGTGGCATGCAACAAACCGCCGCCATACTTGGTTACGAGAAGATGCTAGCTGAAGGGATAGACCCTGCTTATGCTGGCGCATTGATACAACAAGGTTTGGAAGCTATCACCGAAGCCCTGAAAATTGGTGGCGTCACCAATATGATGGACAGACTATCTAATCCGGCAAAAGTAAAAGCTTTCGATCTTTCTGTGCAACTCAAGACGTTGTTAGGTCCTTTGTTTGGCAAACATCAGGATGACATAATAAGCGGCGAGTTTTCTCGCGGTATGATGGAAGATTGGGCCAATGGCGATGCAAACTTGCTAAAATGGCGAGAAGAAACCGGCCAGTCGGGTTTTGAAAATGCACCTGTTTTCAGTGGTAAAATAGATGAACAAGAATTTTTTGATAATGGTATTTTCATCGTTGCCATGATCAAGGCCGGTGTAGAATTAGCCTTTGATGTAATGGTCGAGGCGGGAATTTTGCCTGAATCAGCCTACTATGAATCGCTACACGAGACCCCCCTGATATCCAATACTATTGCCCGTAAGCGTCTGTACGAAATGAATGTGGTGATTTCTGATACTGCAGAATATGGAAATTACCTGTTTGCCAATGCAGCCATTCCCTTACTGGCTGCTAAGTTCATGCCCGATATAGGTACCACGCTCATAGGTAAGCCTTTTTCCGCCAGTTCAAACAGTGTGGATAACAGGACCTTGGTTGAAGTTAATAAAGCGATTCGCGAGCATGGTGTAGAGACGGTAGGCAGCACGCTGCGAGGCTACATGACAGATATGAAAGCCATCATCGAGTCTTAATACTCCCATTCTAGATTACGATTTCTGTCGTTAGGTGCTGTAAAAAGCCCTTTTTGCCCAGCCAATTTGGCTGGGCTTTTTTATATCCGTCACTAAGCCAATAACTGCCTCGGTCATTTAATGATTAAGTATGAGGTAATCAAGTTGTGACTAGGGAATAAGCGTTATCACTTTTTTGTAGCCGCTTATGCCTGTGTTAACTGCGAAAAAACGTCTGTGTCAGTAATAGAAGACAGTAAGAAATAATTTTTAATCATTTAAAAACAAACATTTATCGCATCCCCCTGTACTTGCACGACTGTCAAATTAACATTCGATATACAAATATGATGACACTGTATGCAAATAGATACGCACTATAAACTGAACAAGCTCACAGGCCCTGTGTTACCGGGTATTAAAGTTGGCCTATCTATTGCTTTGGTAAATATTGGTATTCTCCAGAAATACCCACCAAGTCTAAACAGGAAATCTGATGAGCGAAACAATAACGAGATTAGCAAAAATGGGCGATTGGATATTTGAGGTGAAAATGGTTCGAGCGCTAAAGGTAGCCAAGCATGGTGAGCCCTACTCAGCAGTGGCTATGCTAACCGCCAACGGCGAACAAATGTACATAGATACCCAACTGACCAAAGACAACGAAGACTTATCAAAAAGTGACTTTTTAACCATCTACAAATTTTGTGAATCACTGGACATGAAATACGTAAGTTACGACCGCATAAAAGATGGCGTTCGAAGTTCCAAAGTGATTGAAATTCAAGAAACCAAAGTCAATCGGCCAATAGTTCGTCTGGTTAAATAATAGTGGCTGGTGGTAATTTTCGCAGCTCGTTCTATGCCTATTTAGCTTTTTAAACAAACGCCATGTTTACCTTGTTAATAATAACAATGGTAGCTGCAACATAGCGCTTGCCTACATAAACCCAGAATTTAACCTTTACTGAGAGGGATTATTTTTAATTCTACCCGACGGTTGTTCTGTTTGCCGCTGGCAGTATTGTTATCAGCTATTGGATTATATTCCCCCATACCCACTGTTGAAATACGTCGGGTATCAACACCCGTTTGTACCAAAAAGTTTTTGACACTATTGGCTCTGGCTTCTGATAAGCGCTGATTAAGATCATCAGCACCCACATTATCGGTATGTCCTTCCACCATTAATGTGGTTTTTTCGTACTTGTTAATCACCAGGGCTACGTCTTTGAGAATAGGGTAAAAGCTGCTATCAAGATTAGACTGACCTGTATTAAAGGTAATGCTGCCAGGCATATACAAGCGCAGATTATCACCTTCCCGGTAGACTTCAACGCCAGTGTCCGCTAACTCTTTACGAAAGTCTTCTTCCTGTTTATCCATATAACTACCGATAGCTGAACCGGCTATTGCACCGACCGCTGCGCCCCAAAGATAACGACTTTTATCGTTATCACCTGTGCCCTTACCAATCAAGGCTCCGACTATTGCACCTATGCCGGCACCCTTTTGCGTATTGGATGCATTCATGCCTGTTGCACAACCACCTAGTACTAATCCTGACAATGCGACACCAATGATAAGTTTTTTATACATATTGAACTCCTGTTAAAATTGCTTAATGAAAACATTTCCTTGAGTAAGTAAGGCATAATTTATACTGCAAATTATGCAACAACTTGCTGAATCGCATATGAATGGACTGACTATCGCAGGAAATGTTCCAAAGTAGCAAGTTACAAAAATTTATTTCGAATTTTAGATTGATTTTTGGGGTTGTTCAGCCAACCAGAAAAAGGTCATAGACAAGCCACCAAAACACACAAACCCTAAGGCGATGGGGGTAATGGTATAATTTATATAGCTGCCGATAAATACCGCGGTGGGTACAGACACCACACTGCTTAGAGAGCCAATAATTGCCGCCCCCAAACCCGCGGTGTCACCAAGGGGTTGCATGGCCATGGAATTTAAATTGCCAAATAAAATACCAATGCAGAAGAATGCTGCAAACAACACCGCAACAAAATAATTCAGGGGGGGAATACCCTGGTAAATAAAACATAAAATCGTTAACAGAATCGAAAAAAACAGCCAGCCAAAAATGGCCCAGGTACACAATTTACGCATACCTAAGCGCATCACCAGAGTGCCATTAATAAAAGAGGCAAATCCAATTGAAAACGCCAGGAAAGCAAAGTATAGGGGAAACAGTTCCCCTGTATCATAGATATCCTGAAAGACGGTTTGCGAGGCGCTGATATAGGCTAAAAAAGCGCCAAAGACTAACCCCATAGACAAGGTATAAAACATCACCAATTTATGAGTGAGTATGAACCGACTGGATATCCGAAGTTGTCGCCAGCTAAAAGGTATACGTTTGTCTTTAGGTAATGTTTCTGGCTGACGCAGGAAATACCAGATACCCGTTAGCAGGCCGATAAACAAGAATGAGGTGAAAATATGCCGCCAGGAAGAGATAGCTAACACTGCCTGGCCAAAGCTAGGGGCAAGCATAGGCACCAAGATAAAGACCATCATGATAAATGACATTACCCTCGCCATGGCCTCCCCCTTATATTGGTCACGAATAACGGCAAGGGCTGCAATCCTTGGGCCTGACACGCCAAATGCCTGGATCACGCGACCGATTAACAGGACGGTCAAAGAATCAGCCTGCATGCATACCACAGTGCCTATACCGAACACTATCAAACCTGAAATAATGGCATAGCGCCGCCCCTTACTATCCGATAAGGGGCCGTAATATAACTGACCAAAGGCCATACCGATAAAAAACAGGGATACGATTAAATGGGTTTTTTGCGGATCGGAAATACCCAATTCCACGGCAATCTGATTAAGGGCGGGTAACATCGCATCAATACTCAACGCAACCAATGACGTCATCAAGGCCATCAGTGCAACAAACTCGGCTAAACCCAGTGCTGGTTTAGTTTGTTGCTTGGATTGTTGGCTGGCGGTGGACATAAGTAACCCGTGGAATAAAATAAAGGCAGGATTCTATCACTTGTAGAAAATTAGCTTTAGATTTTTATGCCTATTCCTGACTAAAGTTTGCCTGCTAAATATTCAATTGTATGGATTGGCTAATGTTATGTAACCCTTACTGCTGTCCAAAAGTCATGATCACAGACTGAGTATGTGTACCTAGATCATTTTTATTGAGGATATACAAGCGGCCAAAATCTTGCTCATTCATGTCTTTGGCTTCCCCTCCCATAAGACGAACGAGCTCAGGTGTGGTGTTGCTATGTCCGATAACGACTATCCTGTCACCGGAGCCTAGGGAGCCAGCAAAATCCGCTAACCTGGCAGGAGAATAATACTCAATTTTCATACCCAGCATCTCAGCTAGCGGTTGGGCACTTTGCTTGGTACGTTGATAATCAGTTGAATAGATTTTTGTGACAGGAATATGAATGAAATAGCGGGCTAAGGACTGGGCTCGCTGCTGGCCTTTGACCGTTAACCCGGGGTTTTCACCTGATAATTTTTCAAAATGGCGTACAAAATACCAGTGCTGCTCATCGGCGAAGCATACCGATGAGCAAAATAACAAACAACCTGCAATCCAGCCATTGGGGCAAATTACATTCACTTTTCGTTTTCCAGGGCAAGATCTTTGATCCGCCCATTACGCAAACTGTAAATCCAGCTGTGGATAGTGAGGTCCTGTCCCCTCTTTAATGCGTCTTTGACTATATTACTGCGTCTTATATTTTGGGCTTGTTCAACCGCATTGAGTTCACACAGACGGGCTGCACGCTGTTCGTTATCCAGTGTACTTAACTCATCTTTATGATTGTGAGCAATGTCTTTGATATGTCCCAGCCAGTTATCGATCAATCCAAGCTGCTGATCCTGCAAGGCAGCCTCTATGCCGCCACAACCATAGTGACCGCAGACGATCACATGCTTGACCTTTAATACATCAACCGCATATTGCAGTACTGACAAACAGTTAAAATCCGTATGGACCACCAGATTCGCCACATTACGGTGCACAAAAATATCACCTGGAACCAAACCCAATAACTGGTTAGCAGGGACTCGGCTGTCAGAGCAACCTATCCACAAATACTCTGGTTTTTGACGTTTCGCTAATTTGTCAAAAAAACCAGGCTCTGCTTCACGCATGCTGTCCGACCAATTTTTATTATTTTCAAGAAGTTGCTCTATATCGTTCATAAATCCTCGCTAGTCAGCGCGCAGTATAAAGATCTTCTGTATAGCAACAAGTCCAACCTTTTAAATGGTTATACAGGAGGTGCCCAAAAAAGGATGATCTTGTGATAAAAACTGATACCAAAAATAACATTAAACGGAAACGTCAGCCCCAACGAAGCCAACATAGCCAGGCCAATATTTGCATCTGCAATACTACTTTTAATTGCTGCAGGCGCGGCAATATAGGAAGCACTTGCTAATAAGCTAGCCAAAATCAAAGTGGTTCCGGTAGATAAGCCCAACATCAGTCCTGCAGCAATGCCTATCAAGGCCAGCATACTGGGCGCCAGCAGAGCAAAAATCAATAAACGCCAATGTTTTATGGGCAAGGGACGCAATGTTTCAGCGGCCACAAGGCCCATTTCCAATAAAAATAATGCCAGTACCGCTTTAAAAGCGCCGGTAAATAATTCAGTCACATCCGTGCCCTGCTGATATCCATACATAAAGCCTATAATTACCCCTCCAAGCAGGAGGATAACACCACGGTTAGTTAACGATTCATGCCAAAGATTATTAAGTGAGGAATTATTACCATTGTCTTTATAGCGACGATATAGCAGTAGGCTAACCACAATGGCGGGCAACTCTAACAGCACCAGATATAAGGTAACCTGAGCAGAGACACTCAGGTTTTGACTTTCGACATAGGCCAAAGCTACGGCAAAGGTTCCGGCACTCACTGAGCCATAGTGGGCAGCAATACTCGCGCTATCAGCAAGGGACAACTTGATTATTTTCAGCAAGATGGGAAATAGCAGCAAGGGAATAAGGCCACCAATAAGCGACACCAGCAGCAGTTCAGGCATCAAACTCCAGCTTAAGTTACCATGGAGCGCCATTCCTCCTTTTAGACCAATGGTTAACATTAACAACAGGCTCATTGTATCGTAAGCCGCCTTTGGCACTTTAAGGTCTGAGCGAACAACACCTGCAATTAGGCCAAGTAAAAAGAACATCACAACAATATCAGGCATGGCTTAGTGGCAACTTTTTATAGGCAATACAGAATCATTAAATTGAATATTACCAGGAGATATTAAGCAATATTTTTATATGAATATTATATACCCAAGATAGAACCCTGGACCAGTGCTAAAAAAGCTAGTATTTGACACTTGGGTTGTAACAAAGTACTTACGTTATACTGGCCAGCGACCCTGTCACTAATAAAACAATAGGTAGCTAACGAATGAAAAAAATTTTACTGGCATTGAGTGTGGTAGGTATTATCCTGGTCACGGTATTATTATATCGCACCGCATACCTGTTTGAAGATCATCAATACCAAGTGTACGCCGCACTTGAGCCAGTGGAAATTGATACTCAAGGAGCCATCAAAAGATTCAGTCAAGCGATTCAAATACCAACAATTTCTTATGATGATCGCAGTCAATTCGACCAACAAGCCTTTCTTGCGTTTCATCAGCATTTACAGACTGCATTCCCCTTAGTGCACCACCGCACCACAGTTAAAAAAATCAACCAGTTTAGTATTTTGTATCACCTTGCAGGCAGTGATCCGAGCCTTAAACCTGCTCTATTTATGGGCCATATGGATGTGGTTCCCGTTGATGAAGCTACCCGTGATCAATGGCAGCACCCCCCTTTTAGCGGTGCGGTAACTGATGCGACTATTTGGGGACGGGGCACCATAGACGACAAGATCAGTGTATTAGCGTTGCTGGAATCCATGGAAATGCTACTGGCGCAAAATATAAAGCCCAAGCGCGGTATCTACTTCGCCTTTGGTCACGATGAAGAAGTAGGAGGTGAGGAAGGAGCAAAGGCTATAGCGGCTTACCTAAATAAGCAAAACGTGCAATTTGAATTTGTATTGGATGAGGGCGGTGTTGTCACTCAGGATCTGATGACAGGTGTGAATAGGCCCGTGGCCATCATAGGGGTAGCTGAGAAGGGGTTTGTTAACCTGCGACTCACAGTCAATGCCGATGGCGGCCATTCATCACAGCCCCCTCAACACACAGCAGCAGGGATCCTGGCCCAGGCAGTGGTTAAAGTGGAAGCCAATCCGTTTCCCACCAATCTGACGTTTATACAAAAAACGTTTAAACATCTTGGATATTTCACTGAATTTGCAACACGTTTACCTTTGGCCAATATGTGGCTGTTTTCACCCGTAGTAGAAAATATGATGTTGGCTACCCCCAGTTCCGCTGCCAGCATTCGTACGACCACCGCTGTGACCATGCTCAAAGGCAGTTCAAAATCAAATATACTGCCAACCCAAGCCGAAGCTGTGGTCAACTTTCGCACATTACCCGGCGACACCGTGACGGATGTTGAGCTCTATATAAAAGGGGTTATTGACGATCCTCGGGTGCAGATTACAACCTTTATGGCCAATGAAGCCTCTCCGGTATCCTCCATTGACAGTGTAGGATATAAACTGATTGAACAAACCATAAGACGCTTGGATGACAATTTATTGGTGGCACCTTATCTGGTGCAGGGGGGAACAGACGCCAAAAATTTCTATCCCCTGTCAGACAATGTTTACCGTTTTATGATGGTGCCCTTAAACCCGAAAACCCTGAAACGTTTTCATGGCGTTAACGAGCAAATAGCCATTAATGATTATCTGCAGGCAATCCAATTTTATTACGCCATGGTCAAACAGGCGGCTGAGAGTTAGCTACCATCTTCTTGCCTCTACAAGCGTGTGGGAGACGCCCTCGTAGGGGCAGTGTTGTTAACAGCTCTCACTTATCCAATAATTGAGTGTATACCTAAGTCCCGTTTCAGCAAGCAGGGCATTGCCACAGGCCAAGACCGTTAATGCAGTTTCAATTTTGGCCCGACAAATTTACTCACTTTACGGCTTAACATCACCAAGATGGCTTTTAGCCAGCCGTGCACCGAAAACTGATGCATGCTATACAAAGAGCTATAAACTAAACGTGCCAGCTTACCTTCAATAAACATACTGCTATTGGAAAGGTTCCCCATCAAGCTGCCCACAGTGCTGTATTTGCTCAGGTGCACCAAAGAACCGTAATCACTGTATTGGTAGTCTATTAGCTCTTGTCCTTGCAGTTTATGTACAATATTGTCAAACACGGTTGAGGCCATCTGGTGAGCCGCCTGCGCTCGGGGAGGCACCCACGAACCATTCTTTTGTTGAAATGCACAGCAATCACCCAGTACAAATATATTCTCGTTATCCACCGCTTGCAGGTATTCATCAACCAGTATTTGCTGACTACGATTGGTGGCAAATATGCCCAAATCTTTGATTAGATTAGGCGCTTTCACGCCCGCCGCCCAGACCATCAGATCGGCTTCAATCAATTCGTCATTAGCATTCACAAAACCATTTTTTTCTGCTCGAATAACCTTGGTATTTTCGAGAATTTTCACCCCAATCTGTTCTAACGCGTGTTTAGCTGCATTGGCAATACGTTCAGGCAGCGCGGGAAGCAAACGGGGACCGGCTTCAATAATTACAATTTCAAGGCGCTTGGCCGACATTTCCGGCATACCATAAGCCCGTGACAAATTAGCCACGTGATGCAACTGAGCAGCAAGCTCGGTCCCAGTGGCCCCAGCACCAACAATAGCTACCCGTAGCATCGATTGCTGGGTGTCGGGCTGATTAACCCGCAACATTTGATTGAGTAAAGCACGGTGAAACCGTTCGGCCTGTGCCAAGGAGTCCAAAAAATAGCTATGCTGGGCCACACCCGGCGTACCAAAGTCATTACTCACACTGCCAATTGCCAATACTAAAAAATCATAGGCAATTTTACGCTCAGGTAAAATAAGCTGATTTTCTTCGTCATATAAGGCGTCTAAGGAAATACTCTTATTCTGGTTATCAATACCATTTAACGTACCTTGCTGGAATTGATAGTTAAAGCGGCTGGCGTGAATACGATAATCCACCCCATCAGAGTTTTTATCAATCACCCCGGCCGCCACCTCATGTAACAGCGGCTTCCACACATGCGTTCTAACTCGGTCGACCAAGGTCAACTCTACTGACCGGTGTTTAAGGCAATAGCGACTTAATTTCGCGACTAACTCAAGACCACCGGCTCCGCCGCCAACAACAACAATGCGTTTCATACTTGTTACCCTTTAAAATTTTATTGAATTTGAGTCAAGAGCTACCAACACCCGTGGTTGCAGGTCTATAGGCACAAAAAATAGATACGGCCTAAAGACTTAACACTTAGCCTGCCAAATCGAAAAAAGCCCCATAAAGGGGCTATCAGCTTTGATGGTTTGCTCCATGGCGGAATTCATGTGCCATCCCATAAACCATAAAGTATCAGGCTGGTCATTATCGACCGTCAGACTGCTTTAAGATCTGATTTCACCATCACCCATAACGATAAATTTCTCTGTGGTCAGTGACATGGCTCCCATGGGGCCATAAGCATGTAATTTACTGGTAGAAATACCAATTTCTGCGCCCAAGCCTAATTCCCCGCCATCAGAAAAACGCGACGAAGCATTAGCCATTACCACCGCTGAGTTAAGGGTGCGAATAAACTCCTGAGCCCGAGACCAATCCTGGGTAGCAATCACCTCGGTGTGCCCTGAACTGTAGGTTTCAATGTGCTCTATGGCAGCGGCAAAATCATCCACTATGCGCACTGCAATTTCCATAGCCAGATATTCGGCATGCCAATCGTCCTCTGTAGCCAATTCAGCATCAGCAAAAAACGCCTGGCTACGCTGGCAGGCATGTACCCTGACCTTATGTTGTGCTAACAAGTTTGCGGCTTTAGGCAAGAAGCTATCAGCAATGTCTTTATGTACTAATAAGGTTTCCAACGAGTTACAGGCACTGGTCCGCTGGGTTTTACCGTTTTCGAGTAAATTTAGCGCTTTAAGGGGATCTGCAGCACTGTCTACAAATAAGTGACACACACCTTTGAAATGTTGGATAACGGGGATCCGACTATTTTCTGTCACAAAACGGATTAGACCTTCTCCACCACGGGGAATAATCAAATCAATGTCTTCGCTGAGAGTCATCAGCTCATTCATTACGGCTCTATCAGGATCTGGCACAACGACCACCGCTGATGGATCCAGCCCATTTTTGTCCATAGCGAAACGGATACACTCGGATAAAGCTAAATTTGAATGTATGGCTTCTTTACCGCCACGGAGTATCACAGCATTACCGGCCTTTAAACACAGGGCTGCAGCATCTATAGTTACGTTGGGCCGTGATTCGTAAATCATCGCGATTACGCCCAGAGGAATGCGCATTTTTCCCACCTGGATCCCGCTTGGCATGCGCTCAATAGAGCTTATACTGCCTACGGGATCGGCTTGTGCAGCGATATTTTTCACCGCATCGGCAATGGCCTCAATACGCTGCGGGTCAAGCAGCAACCTGTCTTGCATGGCCTCATCAAGTTTATTGGCCTGTGCCGCAAGCAAATCTTTCTCGTTGGCCGCTAAAATCTCCGTAGTTTGCGCTAACATCCGTGTGGCGATATCAGTCAACAATGTATTTTTTTGCTCTGCCGTTAATTTGGCAACCTGACGTGATGCAATTCTGGCGGCTTTAGCTGCCTGTGTTATTGAAAATTTCATATTTTGCTCCTGTTTAATCTGTGAGGATGACGTGCAGTCACTGGATAAAATCTTATATTAGTACCAGATCATCCCTATGAATAACCGCTTCACCAAA
>JBKEFM010000029.1:0-32492 GCA_046709505.1 Paraglaciecola sp.
TTGAGCTACTTAGGCCTTATTTGGGTTTACAAGGTATGCAAGCTGCACAGTATTTACAGCAACATCCACTGAATATTTCAGACGCTGACGCTAAAGCAATCAATTTAGCGGTAAAAAGTAAGCTGATTGCATCGCTGGTGGCCAAATATGATGGGGATGCTGATGTGTCGTTTGCCACTATTCCCTCACAGTGGCAAACGGTTATCGCGTCTGTTGAGTTTCAATACGGTAGCTTGCAGAATAAATGCCCTGGATTTTGGAGTTGTGTCACCCAACAAAATTGGCAAGAGGCCATTGGTGAACTGAGGGATTTTGGTGACAGCTATCCTACTCGACGCAACAAAGAAGCCGACTACGTTGAACAGCATGCCTAAGATGAAAGGCCTTTGTCTGCTTGCCAGCTTATTTATCTGTTTGCAGTTAGCGGGTTGCCAGTTGCCAGTCAATAATGGGCAAAGCGTGCCCGAAGATCCGGGCGAGATTGTTCTGGCTGAGGTTTTCACTGCTATTACACTAGCCAATGGCCAAATTGTCTCTAATTGTGGGCAATACACTAATGCACGCTCTGCCCAGCGGATAATGGAAACCGTTAACAACACCATAGTTGCCAGTGAATACCTGCCTTGTTCCTTAACAAACACCCGCCCACTAGAGACGGGTGAAGTCGATAGTGTTACCAAACAGTTGCTAGCGTTAAGCGTGCGCCGATTACCCTTGTCTATCGCCCAATTGTATGGCCGTAAAACCTTATTGGCTGAGGCGGGTTTTAATCAGGTTGATAACAAATTGTTATGGTCAGCTGGGCAGCACAGGGTTGTAGTGCAAGTCATAGCTAGGGCCAGTGATGTGAGCAACCGTTATTTAATTTGGGTGTCTGATGTTATTGCTGATGGCAATTACTACGCCTATTACCCAGCCTGGATAGAAACATCACCTGATTCAACCATGATCCAGGTTATGCCAGTTTATCAGAGTGGGTTTTAGTGACGAGCAAAAGCTCAGTGTGTTGAAAACCAATATAATAAACTCAAGCCAATGGTCGCTTAGGCAGCACTTTATTGAATTATTAAAGCAGGCTCTTTAATAGGTTAAAAGTGTGAGATATTGACCGTTCACGTAATAGTCGGCTCTTTTCTAGGGCGTAAACCATTTACGCTGCCCTTTATTACACCTAAAAACATTTAAGTAATCCTTTCCAACCTCAACCTTTACCTCAAAAACATCATGAATTCACAAGTGAATAGGTGAAAATCTCCAGTTTAATGTTCATTAATGTTTGCTAATGTTCATTATCGAATGCTATCTTAACTAAGTGAAAATATAGAGACATTTGCAAAGAAAAAAAGTCATATAGCTTCAGTAGAAGTGGAAGATATTATTGCATGGAGTAAAAATGGAGAATATCTGGTTTTTTTAGATCTCTTAGACGGCTTCACCAACACAGGCGTCAATGAATCATTAGCTACTATTTCTCCCGATTGTCGTAAATATTGAGATTGGGGTCTTGTGGGTCAAGACAATAGCGTAATCCTATAAGAGGTAATTGAAAAAATGAGTCACCTAAGAAAAAATAATATTCAAAAACTCCCCCAGGGTACATTCGATGTATTGATTATTGGTGGAGGTATTAATGGCGCCGTATCGGCTGCGGCATTAGCGGCAAAAGGAGTGAAAGTTGCACTGATTGATAAAGGTGATTTTGCCGGTTTTACCAGTTCTAATTCGTCGAACTTGGCCTGGGGTGGTATCAAGTATTTAGAAAGCCATGAATATGGTTTGGTAAATAAATTATGTAAAAGCCGAAACCATTTGATGCGCAGCTATCCTTCAACCGTCAAAGAAATTCGGTTCTTTACCAGCATCCAAAAAGGTTTTAGATTTCCACCTTTGTTTATCTATATGGGTACATTAGTTTACTGGTTAATGGGCAGGTTTTTTACTCAATTTCCTCAATACCTCAGCGCTAAAAAAATTAAAGCCTCAGAAGCAGTGGTGAACACATCGAATGTCAATGGTGGGTTCGAATACTCGGATAGTTTTTTACTTGATAATGACGCACGCTTTGTTTTTAACTTTATCCGTTCCAGTATGAGTTATGGCTGTATCGCCGCCAACTATGTCCGATCCGAAGGTTCAGTTCGTGAAAGTGATGTCTGGGTAACCCAAGCCAAAGACGAAATGTCCAATGAACAGTTTGAAATTCGCTCTAAGGTCATCATCAATGCTGCTGGGCCTTTTGTTGATCCAATTAATGTCGTCAATGAGCAAACCACGCAGCATCATCATCTGTTCTCAAAAGGAATTCATCTTATTGTAGATAAGATTACCGATAGTAATAAAGTACTCACTTTTTTTGCTGATGATGGCAGATTGTTTTTCATTATTCCTATGGGACCAAAAACTTGTATTGGCACCACAGATACCCAAGTTGAAGACCCCAACACGATAGTATCCGCAGAAGATCGTCAATTTGTGTTAGATAACGTCAATAAGTTATTGGTTTTAGATAAACCTTTGACCCAAGACGATGTAATCGCTGAGCGATGTGGTGTTAGACCTTTAGCCATTAAAGGCACCGGTGGCAAAGCCGATTGGGTTCAGTTATCACGTAAACATGCCATTGATAGCAATAGTGAAAAAAAGTACCTGTCTATATTTGGTGGCAAGTTAACCGATTGTATCAATGTAGGTGATGAAGTGGCTGAATTGATTAAAGGATTCGGTATTGAACTTCCTTACGAAGATTACAAGTGGTACGGCGAGGCAGACGACACGGTTAAAAATGAGTTTATGCACCGTGCACAGCTAATGAACTTCGATGACTTAACCCCTCCAACATCTACTGAACCGCTGACCAAGCGCTTTTGGCGCCGTTACGGTAGAAATGCAATTAATATGTTGGAAAAAATTCGCGAAAACCCTGAAAAAGCGGAACTTCTTATCGAAAGCTCTGAATATTTGCGAGTAGAAATTGAACATGCCGCTGAACGAGAAATGGTAACTAAGTTAGAAGATTTTTTACGCCGCCGCTCAAAGATTTCATTGGTTGTGCGTAAGGAAGATATTCTTGCTGCACCCGGGTTGAAAGAAGCCTGCGTTATTTTATTTGGAGAAGAAGAAGCGCAAGCTAAGCTTCAAGAATATATAGAGTCAACACGGCAGCGGTCGCCAAAAATGTAGTTGCTCCAATCGAAGGTATTTTAATAGAACTTATTTCGAATGGGTAGTATCACGTTAACGAGCGTACTGAATAACATGGGATAATCTGGGCAAAAAAAGTAATATTTATGGCGGATATCCCTATCTAATAGCTAATGGCGGTAATTTCCTTCGATTTAGCGACGGTTTTTAGTCGCCTCACCACCACGGCATTGGCGCTGACTATGTGAAGAGTTGTTTGTCGCTCTTGACGACAGCAAAAGCCGTGTAATGTCATGTCAGCAATGGTGACGCGATCCCCAAACACTCGGGTTGATATCCCATTCATCCAGCGCGGGCGGCGTACACTATTAAAAACAGTACATCTAAAAATAGAACATCGAATAATAAATAGCGGACTTGGTTACATACTGTTTGGTGAGGACAGTTGATGCCAGAAAAAGGATGGGCAAGCCCCATTGGGCAAAAAGGAGTCCATGATCATTGTTATTCGGTTAGTAATTCGCGATCTTGCCCTGGCGAGCCAGGTGCAAAATATTAAACTAAATGCAGGGCAACTTTATTGTCTTTAAGGATTTTTTTTATAGTTTCAGGTGGTTCAAGGTCGGTATAGAAACGGTTTGCCTGGCTGATGTTGGCTAAACTGACCATGGCACGACGACCAAATTTAGTGCCGTCAGCGGCAAGTAATACTTCCCTGGAATTTTCAATTATTGCCTGAGCAACTCGTACCTCCCGATAATCAAAATCTAACAAAGAGCCATCGGTATCAATGCCACTTATCCCGATAATGCCGTAATCCATTCTGAAGTTTCTAATAAAGCTTTCTGTTGCTTCACCGATAACGCCACCATCTCGATGCCTTACCTCACCGCCAGCGATGATTACCGAAAAATCTTTTTTGGAGCCCAGTATTGCCGCTACATGGAGATTATTGGTTACAATTTGCAGATCACTATGGCTTAGTAAAGCCTGAGCTATGGTTTCTGTCGTTGTGCCAATGTTGATAAATAAAGATGCGCCATTTGGAATATCTTTGACCAGTCGTTCTGCGATTTTTTGTTTAGCGGGAAGATCCATTATTTTTCTTGCCTGATAAGCAGTATTGGTCGTGCTGGATACCGTACCTGCCCCCCCGTGATGGCGAACTATTTTTCGTTGCTCAGAAAGCTCGTTGAGGTCCCGTCTAATGGTTTGATGAGTGACGTTAAAATGTTTTGCCAGTTTCTCAATCGAAACGAAACTTTTTTCATTTATCATCTCCAATATAGCCTCATATCTATGGTGCTGAATCATTACATTAAACCCTTTTTTTGCAAAAACAGCCGTCACAAGTGAAGTGAACGCCATCGTTCATATTTTTGCGCATATTAGCATATTTTAAAAGCGCTTCGAATCAATCTAATGTTAAAAAGTTGTCAAATGTTTGTTTTGTGTGATATAAAACCAATAACGAACATAAAGCAACATTGGGCCTGTTTGATTTATATGAAAGATTATATTTTAGCCATAGATCAAGGAACATCTAGTTCTCGAGCCATCATTTTTGATAGTGAGGGCAATCCGACCGAAATTGCGCAAGAAGAATTTACTCAACATTTCCCAAAAAGTGGTTGGGTGGAACATGAACCCGAAGATATTTGGCAAACTGTACTGAGAACGGTAAGACGTGTTCTTGAGAAAGTCGACTTAACAACCTCTAAAATCAGAACCATTGGTATCACTAACCAACGTGAAACCACCTTGATTTGGGATCGAAAAACAGGCATACCGGTACACAAAGCAATAGTGTGGCAAGACAGAAGAACCAGTACATACTGTAAAGAGCTTGCAAGCGCGGGCCACGAAGAAAAAATAAACAGTAAGACAGGTTTGTTACTTGATCCATACTTTTCTGCGACGAAGATTAAATGGATACTCGATTCAGTGCCTGGTGTGAGAGAAAGAGCAAACCGAGGAGAACTGGCTTTTGGTACAGTGGATACCTACCTTCTGTGGAAGCTAACCGGTGGCAAAGAGCATAAAACAGAGGCGACTAATGCATCAAGGACGATGATATTTAATATCCATACTCAACAATGGGATCAAGAACTACTTCAATTATTTGATATCCCTGCTTCTCTTTTGCCCGAGGTTAAAGACTCATCCGATGATTTTGGCACGACAGAAGAAAGTTTGTTTGGAACCGCGATCCCCATTAACGGTATGGCAGGAGATCAACAAGCCGCTTTGTTTGGTCAAACCTGTTTTGAAAAAGGAATGGCAAAAAGTACCTATGGCACTGGATGTTTTATGATGGTCAATACGGGAGATGTGGCATTGAAGTCCAGCCATAGATTACTCACCACCATAGCTTACAGACTAAACGGCAAGCCTACATACGCATTAGAAGGTAGTATCTTTATTGCTGGAGCGACCATCCAATGGTTAAGAGATGGGCTGAAAATAATAGCCAACGCTTCTGATGCCGAGCCTCTGGCTGAAAAAACTTCCCTTGAGCATGGTGTGTATATGGTACCCGCCTTTACAGGGTTAGGCGCTCCCTATTGGGACCCCAATGCCAGAGGAGCAATTTTTGGATTAACCAGAGACACCGGTATTAAGGAAATAGTCACTGCAGGTTTACAGTCGGTTTGTTATCAATCAAAAGATCTGCAAAAAGCGATGGAGAAAGATGGAACCCGCCCCACAAAGCTCCGTGTAGATGGGGGAATGGTAGCCAATAACTGGCTTATGCAATTTCTGGCCGATATATTAGGTGCGCCCGTTGACCGCCCGGTTATTACAGAAACGACAGCGCTAGGGGCTGCCTATTTGGCTGGTTTAAAAGTGGGTATTTTCGATTCACTTGAAGCTCTTTCTGCTAAATGGGAGGTTGAGCAACGATTTTCCCCCGTTATGAGTAAAGAGCGACGAGACAATTTTTATACTGGATGGAAAGATTCTGTCAAGCGTGTGCAATCAGATAGAGAATAGGACCATAATATTGGTAGTTAAAAGTGTTGTCTATTTACCCGCTGCATAAAAAATTGACTATAAACCAGTAGTTAAATGAATTATTCTTTTAAAGAGGTTTTCTTTAGCAAGATTTGTCGTGTCTATTATTTTCGAAGATGTTAGTTTCAGTGGTAAGAATGATGCACCGGTTTATAATATAAATCTGATTTTTGAACCGGGCAGCGCTACGGTTTTATTGGGCCCAAAAGGTGATGAGGCGGGTAAATCGACTCTGATAAAGCTGATCGCCGGGTTGATAAAGCCTACTTACGGCAAGATAATTATTGACGGGGTTGATGCCACTAATATTCCTGTGCAGAAAAGGAACGTGGCAATGGTTCATCAGCAGATTATCAACTATCCCCATATGAGCGTATTCGAAAATATCGCCTCTCCTCTTCGCGTGATGAAAATCAAGAAACTTGAAATACAAAAAGAAGTACTTGAAGTAGCGACATTACTCAGAATTGAGAGCTGTTTGGACAGATACCCATCTGAATTATCCGGTGGTCAACAGCAGCGCACAGCGCTTGCAAGAGCGTTGGTAAAAAGAGCAAAAGTTATTTTGCTAAACGACCCCTTTGTAAATTTGGATTACAAGTTGCGGGAAGAGCTAAGAGGGGAGCTCAAAAGTTTACTCAAAACTCGCAATACCACTGCAATTTACGCAACACAAGAAGCGCATGAAGCCATGGCCTTAGGCGGTACATGTGTTCTTCTTCAGGATGGAAGGGTAATACAGGAGGGCCCTGCATCAGATGTCTACCGCAAACCTGTAAATATCGATGCAGCAATGATGTTAAGTGATCCTCCATTAAGTGTTTTTTCAGGCAGGATAACTGGCCACGAAGTGAGTTTGGGAGAATCTCTTACCTTTCCCAAAACCCATGCAATGGAAGGGATCAAGTCGGGTGAATATTTTTTTGCGTTAAGGCCAGGGCATATCAGACTCACGCCATTTAATGACGATGATTTGGAACTGACCATGCGTGTTGAACTGGCAGAGATTAGTGGATCAGGTACTATTATACACACCGCAAATAGTGTCTTGAAACTTGTTTTAAACTTAGCTGGTGTTCATGAGTACAAGACTGATTCAATGATTAAAGTCTATATACCACTGCATAAGCTGTTTATTTTTGATCAGGAAAAATACTTGATAAAAGCGCCAGGAGAGTTTCAATAGCGCCCTCATTTTACGCCAGCTTCTTTTAATCTTTTGTACAAGGTATTTCGGCTAACATCGAGCGCCTTAGCCGTCTTTGATACGTTGCCTGAAAAGTGGGTATAGGTACTGATCATCTGCTGGATATCATCCATTTTTTTAGTCTCAAAAGCTTCAATTGCTTTTAAAGGAGATAAGGGATCCGCATTAACGGTTGTTGCACCAGCTTCAGACTGATTATCCAATTGTATATCGTCAAAAAAATCATCAGGAAGGTGCCATGTTTGAATTTGACCATTATCTGCCATAGCTTGTGCGATTTGCAGTACACACACTAGTTGTCTAATATTGCCAGGCCAGGGGTGTTTGTGGAATAGATCCATAACTTCAGTTGATAGAGCATTTTTAATCTCAGATTGTTGATGCATTTGATTTATTTTTTCAAACAAATGCCTGCGATCCGATCGCTCTCTCAGAGGAGGAAGTTCAATATTCAGGCCGGTTACTCGATAATACAAGTCTTGCCGGAAGTTGCCCTTCTCTACTTCAGCCTTTAAACTTCTGTTAGTTGCTGAAATCAACTTAATATCCACAGAGTAGGTTTTCGTCGATCCTAGAGGTGTGACAGAGCGCTCCTGCAAAACACGCAACAATCTACCTTGAACGTTAAGGGGCATCTCTCCGATTTCATCAAGGAACAGCGTTCCTTTATGCGCCTTTCTGATAAGCCCAATCGAGCCTTTTGTATTCGCTCCGGTAAATGCGCCTTTCTCATAGCCAAATAACTCTGATTCGACTAGTTCATTTGGAATAGCAGCACAATTGACGGCTACGAGTGGATACGATTTGCGTTCACTGTAGTGGTGGAGGCCATTGACGAACACCTCTTTTCCCACTCCGGTCTCACCATGAATGAGTATGGGAATGGTTTTGTTGACTATTCGTTTAGCTTGGTCGATATAGCGTTTAATTTTTTCGTCGCCAAATCCAAAATGATCAAGAGGAACGGCGATTTTTTTATCTGACTCATCCTGCTCTTGTAAACGTTCCATAGTGGTATCAACCACTTTATTTTTATCTTGAAGATTTGTATGCTCTCGGAAGTCCGCAGGATAAATACCCATAGATGATGGTTTTTTAATTAATCCGTACATTTTATACTTTTCGAGCGCAACCATAGCGAACGATATCTGTTCAGGTTGGTTTTTCAAAACAGCGACGGATATGCCAAATATATCCGAGATATTCACCAGAGCAAGGTCATAACTCAACAAAGACTCAGCTCTACGATTAGCAGAGATGATAATACCGTTAGCATCGAAAACCACCAAACCAGACCACTGGCTGTCTATGTTATCCATGTTTGTATTGAAACTGAGCATGAAATTTTGTTCACTGTAGCTACTGACAAGTAATCGATTTTCAATGCCTTGAGACATCAACTTGACTAAACCAAGGGTGTGAGTTTGAGGAAGATAAGAATCGCTTGAAATGTCTAGCATGCCTAACAGGGATTGGTTTACGTCATAAATCGGCGCTGCTGAACCAATCATAAAGCGATTACATTTCAGAAAATGTTCGTCTCGTTGAATCTGTACTGCTTCACCACAGTACAATGCGGTTCCAATAGCATTGGTGCCGTTATACTTTTCTTTCCAGTCTGTGCCAGCAGCAAAGTGCTCTTGGTGCCTGGAAGATAAAAATCTTTTATCTCCCCAACTATTAAGCGCAATCCCTTTGTCATCTGTTAATACGATTAGACACTGTGCGTTTGAAAGAATATTTTGATAGTAAGGCAGTACTTCTGAGTCTGTGGTATTAACTAAACTGAAATACTGCTCACTTAAGATACTAGAATCAGCTTTACTGACTCTTTCTATGACAGGATTGTGTGTGGCTAAGAGCCCTAAAGATTCGCATCTCTGCCAGGAGTCTTTGATTATCTGGTCGTGTTGGCGAGACATTTTAAGATGTTCTCATTTTCAATTTAAAGTCCATTGGGTTGCTCCATCACTATCTTTAAATGTTTAGCAAAGCAATCTGCGAAGCACACCAACGTTGAAAATTGTTGTTATTTTGTTACTGAACAACATTTGACCAGCAAACTGCGCGCTTACTGTACTTGAACTCACAACTTTTAGCCAGCACCAGACTATATCGAATACTGTGTCAACTGCCAGAAGCAAGAAGATCATAAAAAACAGTTACTTAAGTTTCATTGTGTTTATGTAAACATTATTGAGCCTTTCCTGAGTATGTATATATTAATTCAGCCACTCACAAAAAATAAATTTGAAAACCCCTGATTTTGATTCGTGAACGATTAAATGAACAATATATTGAACACTTGTGAGCAATTATCGTTAACAATAGTGAACACATTCCGTTAACAGTGATGTCACAATATGTTTTTTAAAAATCTAAAACTCCTATTAAAATCCATATATATCAATTGCTTGGTATTATTTCGAAAGTAATTAACTAATTTATTACAATTTGGCCTGCAAGCTGCAATGTACCGATTAGATTAAACCACCTTTATCTTGCAGAAAAAGACAATGCGTCGGTTGGGATATAAACGGCTAAATCCACAGTGCAGTGGTTAGTGCTCAAGTGAAAAAAGAGGAGATCCAGATGTCACTTGTCTTAAAGAATGTTAGTCATGAGGTTGGAGGGCAAAAGTACCTTGATAACGTTAATTTAACGTTAGAGTCGGGTTCCTTTAACGTTTTACTTGGAAGAACACTTGCAGGAAAGACAACATTAATGCGATTGATGGCTGGCCTTGAAAAGCCAACGTCTGGACAAATTTTTATGAATGGTCACGACGTCACAGGTGTGGCTGTGCAAAAGCGAAATGTGTCTATGGTTTACCAACAATTTATCAATTATCCAAACCTAACTGTTCGTGAAAACATCGCTTCACCTTTACGATTATCCAAAGTCTCTGAAAATGAAATCAATAAACGTGTTAACGAAACGGCAGACATGCTGCAAATTAGCCAATATCTTGACCGGCTTCCTTTGGAATTGTCTGGTGGGCAACAACAAAGAACGTCAATGGCGCGAGCGTTAGTAAAGGATGCCAGTTTAATTCTTTTTGACGAACCCCTTGTTAATCTGGATTACAAATTAAGAGAGGAACTTCGCTCAGAGTTAAGAGTTCTTTTTGCAGAAAGAAAGTCGATAGCCGTTTATGCCACTACAGAGGCCAACGAGGCTATGGCGCTTGGTGGCATAACCACACTTATCCATGAGGGAAAAATTCTGCAAAGCGGCGTGGTTAACCAAGTATATCGAGGCCCTAAGAATATCGAAGCGGCTAAATTGTTTTGTGAACCGCCCATTAATCTAATCGAAGGGCAGATAACACTTGATGAAGTATCGTTTTTTGATTCAGTTCATTTTCCTTTAGATGAAAAACTAAAAGATTTACCAAAGAGAAAATTTATATTTGGTGTTAAGCCTAGTCACATTAGCCTGGTTCCCAAAAACGATGATGATTTGGAATTGCCGATGAAGGTAGAGTTAGCTGAAATTAGCGGTTCAGAGACTTACTTACATGTATATAACGAGCAATTCTCCCTTATTCTTCAGTTATCAGGCGTCCTTAATTACGCCATCGAGACACCTGTGAACGTCTATTTGCCTATCCATAAACTCTTTGTTTTTGACTTGGATGGGCTAACAATCAAAGTACCGACATTTGATATGGAGAACCTATAAATGGCTGAAATTCATCTTAAGTCACTCGCCCATAGTTACCTAAAAAATCCTAACGGGGATAGTGACTATGCTATTCGAGAAATGGATCATGTCTGGGAAGATGGAGGGGCTTATGCCCTTTTAGGGCCGTCAGGTTGTGGCAAGAGTACTTTGCTCAATATCATTTCAGGTTTGCTTGAACCATCAGAAGGTCAAGTATTGTTTGATGGGATTGAAGTCAACCATATACCGCCAGAAGACAGGAACATTGCTCAAGTATTCCAGTTTCCCGTAATTTACGATTCGATGACGGTTTACGATAACTTGGCTTTCCCTCTGCGAAACATGAAAGTGCCTGAAGTTAGAGTCACTTCCCGGGTCAATGAAATAGCTGAAGCATTGGAACTGACAGACGTTTTAAAGAAAAAAGCGAGCAATCTTTCACCCGATGAAAAACAAAAGATTTCAATGGGACGGGGATTAGTCAGAAGCGATGTATCTGCGATATTGTTTGATGAACCCCTGACGGTTATTGATCCCCATTTGAAATGGAAACTAAGACGAAAACTGAAGCAAATACACGAACAATTTGATATCACCATGATATACGTGACCCACGATCAGCTAGAAGCTTCCACTTTCGCAGAAAAAATCGCCGTAATGTATGGCGGTCAAATAGTCCAGTTTGGTACACCCAGAGAGCTTTTTGAAAGGCCAAATCATGCATTTGTAGGCTATTTCATTGGCAGCCCGGGTATGAATCTAGTTGACGTTAAACGAAGCGATACGGGCGTTAGATTTAATACGACTGACGTTCCATTAGAGCCATCGTTAAAGTCGCTGCTCGATAGCCTGACGAGTTCAAACGTGAAGCTGGGCATTCGACCCGAGTTCATACACGTCTGGGAAAAGAAAACAGAGGGTGCCTTTGAATGTAGCCTCGACTACGTTGAAGATTTAGGGACCTACAAAATCCTGACTTTGAATTTGGACGAAGAAATCATAAAAGTACGACTTGACGAGGATCGAGCCATCCCTAACGGAAAAATTTATATTAGTTTTCCTGAGCAGTGGTTAAAAATCTACGTTGATGAATATTTGATTGAAGCGGACGTAACCCCGCTTAATGACTCAAGTGAGGTTAAATTGTGAATAAAACAGCAAACAATCGGGCGTGGTTTCTTGTTCTGCCCGTGTTCATCCTTGTTGCATTCTCGGCCATCATCCCGATTATGACGGTGGTGAATTATTCAGTTCAAGATATTTTTGATCAGAATACCGCCTACTTTGTTGGTGCCGAATGGTACCGGGAAATGTTACGCAGTCCCCGTTTGTTAGACTCCCTAATTCGTCAGTTCGGCTTTTCATTTTCTATCTTAGCCATTGAGGTTCCGCTGGGCATAGCTATAGCTTTAATGATGCCATCGAAAGGTCGTATGGCAGCAGTATGGTTAATCATAGTCGCCATTCCATTGCTTATACCCTGGAATGTTGTCGGCACTATATGGCAAGTGTTTAGCAGAGAAGATATTGGTTTGTTTGGTTGGGCTGTTAACGCGGTAGGTATTGAATACAACTATGCATCGAGTCCATTTGCCGCGTGGTTCACAGTGGTTCTGATGGATGTCTGGCACTGGACATCCCTTATCGCACTGCTGTGTTATTCCGGGCTTCGTGCAATACCTGAAGCTTTTTACCAGGCAGCAAGAATTGACAGAGCATCTTCATGGGCGGTGTTTAGGCATATTCAATTGCCCAGACTAAAAAGTGTGCTGGTAATAGGTGTTCTGTTGCGTTTTATGGACAGCTTTATGATTTACACCGAACCCTTTGTCTTAACGGGCGGCGGGCCGGGAAACTCCACCACATTCTTAAGTCAAGAGCTTACAAAAATGGCGGTAGGTCAATTTGACCTCGGGCCAGCCGCAGCATTCTCACTTATTTATTATTTGATTGTATTGTTGGTTTGCTATGTGTTTTTCACCGCTATTAGTCAACTAGATAAAGTGAAATAAGGAATTCAAAATGAAAAGTAATACAAACAAAACGATTGGAATGGTTTGTTTTACCACATTCTTAATGTTGCCTATTTACTGGCTAATAAATATGTCATTCAAGACTAATGATGAAATATTAGGGGCTCTGACGCTTTGGCCACATAATTTTACATTTGATAACTATATTCAGATCTTCACTGATCCAACGTGGTACATGGGATATGTCAATTCTGTTATATACGTTGCGATGAATATGGTCATCACCCTTTCACTTGCATTGCCAGCAGCATATGCCTTTAGTCGATACAAATTCATCGGCGATAAACACTTGTTTTTTTGGTTGCTTACCAACCGAATGGCACCGCCTGCAGTATTTTTGTTACCGTTTTTTCAGTTGTACTCATCAGTAGGGCTATTTGATACGCACATTGCAGTGGCGTTGGCACATTGTCTGTTTACTGTGCCGCTAGCCGTGTGGATATTGGAAGGATTTATGTCAGGTGTACCTAAAGAAGTGGACGAAATTGCCTACATTGATGGTTACAGTTTACCCAGGTTCTTTATAAAAATATTCATACCTATGATCCGCTCCGGGATTGGTGTAACAGCGTTTTTCTGCTTTATGTTTTCATGGGTTGAGCTGCTTCTTGCCAGAACGCTTACCGCAGTAGAGGCAAAACCCATTGCCGCAATTATGACCCGCACAGTGGGGGCAACGGGCATCGATTGGGGGCTTCTCGCTGCAGCTGGAGTGTTAACTATTATTCCTGGTGTCGTCGTCGTCTGGTTTGTGAGGAATCATGTGGCCAAAGGCTTTGCTTTGGGACGCGTTTAACATGCAATTTAACCAAATATTGAGGGGGATGATGTTATGAAGTGGATGGCATGGACTGACCTAACAATCACGTTCTTTAGTGTTATTGCTTGTATTTTACTTGCAATGACCATTTATGAAATCAAAAAACCATGTGTAGAGCGAAAAGGCTTTCTGCCTATCGAAACTACGCGGGGAGATAGGTTATTCATTGGTTTATTAGTCAGTGGATTTATCCACCTGGGATTTATGGCATTTACTGATTTCAACCTATACATCGCCTTAGCAATTTCAGTTGCCTGGCTATGTACCGTTCTCAGGTGGGGCTGATCCCATTGAATTTAAACACGCTGAATTCTCTCACGTTAAAAAATGTCAAGAGAATGCCAGCGTGGGTAAAACCCTTTGCAAACAGCATGCTTAGGGAGCATATGTCGGCTGTCACCGACACTTTCTGTTGTAAAATTCTAAAACAGTGTTGCCACTGGCGGAGTTTATCAGCAACAAATCACAATCTCAAAAAATATGAGGTGAAGTAAAATGAAACTTAGAAAACTAAAACTAGCTGTAGCCATAGGTATTTCTGTCTCTTTGAGCAGTATATCAATCTCGGTTTATGCACAGTCCGCCATAGAAACAGCAAAAAGCTTGATTGAGACAGAGTTTTCTCCATCAACATTAACCAAGCAACAACAGCTAGAAGAGCTGGAGTGGTTTGTTGAAGCAGCAAAACCATTCAAGGGTATGTCTATCAATGTTGCCTCAGAGACGATAGCAACCCATACCTACGAATCCCAGGTGCTGGCTAAGGCGTTTACCGAATTAACGGGGATCATCATTACCCATGATCTTATCCAGGAAGGTGATGTGATAGAAAAGCTGCAAACACAAATGCAGTCTGGCCGTAATATATACGATGCATTCATCAATGATTCTGACCTGATAGGAACACATTTTCGCTACGGTAAAGTGGTGCCTATTTCTGACATGATTGCAGGTGATGCTAAGGACTATACCTTGCCTACGCTGGATATCGACGACTTTATTGGTATCGATTTCACAACAGGTCCGGATGGCAAAATATATCAACTGCCCACACAGCAATTCGCTAATCTTTATTGGTTTCGTGCTGATTGGTTCGAGCGTGAAGACCTGAAAAAACAGTTTCTGGCGAAATATGGATACGAATTGGGTGTACCGGTAAACTGGTCTGCCTATGAAGACATAGCCGATTTCTTTACGAACGACGTAAAAAACCTGGACGGTGAAAGAGTCTATGGTCACATGGACTATGGTAAAAAAGATCCATCCCTGGGTTGGCGTTTCACTGATGCCTGGTTCTCAATGGCCGGTGCAGGTGACAAGGGGCTGCCAAATGGCTTGCCCGTAGATGAGTGGGGGATCCGAGTTGAAGGTTGCCGTCCGGTAGGCTCAAGCGTGTCAAGAGGCGGGGCAACAAACGGCCCGGCAGCAGTGTTTGCCACAGCTAAATACGTTGACTGGCTTAAAGCCTATGCACCACCTCAGGCTCAGGGAATGACCTTTTCTGAAGCCGGGCCTGTGCCAGCGCAAGGAAATATTGCACAACAAATATTTTGGTATACAGCGTTCACCGCCTCAATGACTGAAAAAGGATTACCAGTAGTAAATGATGATGGCACGCCTAAGTGGAGAATGGCGCCATCTCCAAAGGGACCTTATTGGGAAGAAGGCATGAAGTTGGGTTACCAGGATGTGGGGGCGTGGACGTTTTTAAAATCAACGCCTGAGAAACGCCGTCTGGCCGCTTGGTTATATGCGCAGTTTACGGTTTCCAAGACAGTTTCACTGAAAAAAACCTTGGTTGGTTTAACGCCTATTCGTGAGTCTGACATAAATTCTCAAGCAATGACTGACGTAGCGCCAACGTTAGGTGGACTGGTTGAATTTTATCGCAGTCCTGCGCGCAAACAATGGACGCCAACAGGAACGAATGTACCTGACTATCCAAAACTTGCTCAGCTATGGTGGCAGAATGTTGCTGAAGCAGTAAGTGGTGAGAAAACACCTCAACAGGCATTAGATCGCCTCGCTGCCGCTCAAGACAAGGTCATGAATAGACTTGAAAGAGCCAACGTTCAAGGTGAATGTGGTCCCAAACTCAATCCTGAAAAAGATCCTAACTATTGGTTGAATCAACCCGGCGCGCCTAAAGCTAAATTAAGTAATGAAAAACCTGCGGGTCAAACCATTGCTTATGACAAGTTATTAGAAAGCTGGAAAGCCAACTAGTCTCTAAAAAAACCTATTAAACATTCTTGGTCTCTCCCCAATGCATATATTGGGGAGTGGATAAGTGCGCCTGGATCTCCAGAAAAATAAGAAGATCGAGTTGAAAGCATTTCTTAAAGATCAGAGAAAATCACAACGTTTGGAAATTTAAAATGAAGAATAATATTTTTAGTAAAAATAAATTCGCTATGTGCCTCTTCGCCACATCTGGTGTACTTAGCCTGGCAAACCCTGCTATTGCGGGGGTTAATTTACTCACTTCAAGCGATTGGGAAACGTCAATTTCAGGTTCACTGCCAGTATTTATGGTGGCAAGTGATCATGACAATTCTGAAAAGGCATTGAGAGTCCAATCAGGATTTAATCCTGCGAACATCAACTTTCACGTGGTTGCGCCTAAAAGTGATGCTGGCATCACGGTATCAGGCCACTTTCAAATTGACACTCACCTGCAAGGCAGTGGTGTTCAAGACTCCGGTTTATTCGAAAGCCGGGTGGCGAATATACAACTAAGCGGTGACTTTGGTACGATCGTAGCGGGCAAAGATTTCGGTGTGTTCAATAGCTCGGCGATTGGCGATTTAGGCAGTCAAAGAGGCGTGGGCTGGTTAGGCGGCGGTGCGGATACAGCAAATGCCACAGGTGGCAGAATTGGTACAGGCTATGTTTATGCCAATTTTAATCCACAAGTTAAATACATCTCTCCGTCAATGGGAGGCTTATCCTTCAAAGTCGCACTGATTAATCCTGAAGAGCCACAAGACGCGTCTGTCGAAACTGGCTCGCCAAGGATTGAAGGGCAAGTTAATTACAAGATGGATACCGGTAATGGCGCACTTGAGCTTTGGAGCGGCGTTTTTCAACAATCAGTAGACGTGATGGTAGGCGAAAGTACTTTCGGCTATGACATGCAAGGCATTGATGTGGGTGCACATATTGATCTGGCATCTTTCGGACTGACAGTTTCATATACTGATACCACAGGAATAGGGGCAGATGGCCTCTATGGGGGAAGTATTCATGATGCAGATGTTGATGGAACACAATGGTATGTAGAAGCTGACTATGTCTTTGGTAAAAACACTATTGGTGTCAGCTATGGTGAGGGAAGTCAAGATGCTCGCGCAGCAGATAGCGCCAAAGGCCTTGTTGCCGTTGGTGATGTAGATAACGAATTAACCATGCTTTTCGTTAATCATCAAATGACACCACAATTTAGACTAATAGGTGAACTTCAGGACTATCAATCAACTGTACAAAATGACTACACAGCCATCGTTGCTGGTTTTCAGTTCGATTTTTAGCATAGCCAGGTGTTTTAGTGGGGTGAACAGACTTTATACCCAAGCCATTGGCGTGGCAGGCAGCAACGCTGCAGCTTCAAGGGCGGAAGTATATATTAACGCAGTCTAGTCAACCCCAACCTTGCTAGACTTGGGTTTGTTTACGTCACGTTAAGCCAGCAAATCTTGCTGGCTTTTTTTATCAAGAATGGCCGAGAAACCCCTGTGATAAGAGCGAAGCGATGTCGCGGGGTAATTCACGGTCTCAGTAAAAATCGATAATAAAGACGACAGGTTATTTGTCGATTACCACGAAATTGGCAGGACTTTTGTGTGTGCCATGATTGGTTGCTTTAGCGTGCATTTTTAATAGATTAAATGTCAACTTTACCATTTACCAATCAATGGAGACTGCAATTCTTAGATGCTCGATAGGGGAAGTGTCTTTTCTGTGATTTTCAGGTCGCAACAGCAATATGACATTATCAATATTTGATCATGAAAACCGCGTTATCAGTTGCCAGCCAATAATAAGCAAAGCGTGCGCCAAATGCCATTGTCTATCGCCCAACGCTATGGCCGTAAAACCTTGCTGACTGAGGCGGGTTTTAACCAGCTTAATGATCAATTGTTCTGGTCAGCGGAGCACACATTGGGGCTGCAAGTTAAAGCTAAGGCCATCGATGTGGGCAACCGTTAGTTAATGTGGGTGTTTGACGTTATTGCTGATGGCAATTACTACGCCTATTACCCGGCTTGGATAGAAATATCGCCTCTTTCAACCACCATAAAAGTTATGCCAGTGTATCAAAGTCGATTTTAGTGAGGTTATTATCGTTCCTATGAATGTTTGTGTAATGAGTCGTGGCTTGTTTGATTTATCAATAAAAGATCCTAAACTTTAATGCCTTTGATGTGTATAGGTGAGGTGAATTTGTTATTAAGTTAAATAAGGATAATTATCATGACTGAAAAGAAAGTTTTGCCAACAACAAGTTTTACCGGGCTTGTCCGGGTAAAAAAGAATTACACTCCTCTTGCTCAAAGTTCAATATTCAGCTCGAAAGTGTCGATAGGTGAGTTGTTAGATGCACACAAAAAAATCCAGGAGCTTGGTGGCAGTGCAGCCGCGTCTGGTGGTGAGTTGGTTGGTCCTTGGTATGCATATAAAGAACTAACAGAAGGAGCTTCTGTTTCCCAGGAACAGATTAAAGTTTTAGTCGATTCTGGCGTCATTAACCGAGAGGTTACCTTAAGAGAGCTTATAACAACAGGACAGGACTTTTCTGGCCCAACTCTTGCCGCTGGTGGCGAACTGGTTGGCCCCTGGTACGTTCTCAAGGAAGGCTCAAACGCGATAGAAACGTTAGGCGAAATCAGATAACAAGTATTCAATTAAGAGTGGGCTAACGCCCACTCTTTTGATCATATATTCTATGGAGTGGAAATCATGTCTGAATATGAAATGACATCACTTGATTGGTTAGACAACCATTTAGACCTATTTATACCTCCTTTGGATGAGGCGCTTTTTGATCATAAGCTACTGCAAAGAACCGGCGAATTAGCAATATTATACCGGGCATTGTACAAAAGTGGTTTAGGCTCAATTGATATGCTGCAACGCTGGAAAACTCACTTTACTGCCTATATAGAAAGTGAAGAATTAGCGGAAACGGCACGTAAAAATTTAGGTAGCGCATGGGCATGGCTGATGCCGTATTTTATATTCAAAGATATTCATGGCATAACCATTGAAACACATGAGAAAACGATGGAATTCGTAAAAGAGTCAGGTTTTCCTAATGTTTCAGAAGTCGTGCCTTATCGAAACATGGATAGGCATTATTTTTTAGCAATGAATTATTGCTCTGTGTTTGATGCTGAAAATTTGATTGAAAATACCTCACTCTCATCTTGCTTGAACCTGCTAACAATCAATAGAGAAACCGCTTATAGCATTACCCATAGTTTTTTTTATGTTTCTGATTTTGGTTTGAAAACACTGAAACTAAATCACAATTCCAATCAAAAATGCGTCGCTATTATTGAAAGTTTATTAGCAGAATCTGCACGCAATGCCGATTGGGATTTATTAGGAGAAATGATTATTCTCGGTATTTGTACCGAAGGTGTTGAACCTGAACTACTGTCTGCTTACCTAACCTTATTTAAAAAACAGCAAAATCCCCTGGGTTTTTTCCCCCCATCTGCAGCGACAAATGCTGTCCTGACAGCGGATATGGAAAGAGATAAAATTTTTGACGCTTGTTATCACACCACCCTGGTTTCAGCGCTTGTAGATGTATCCTATTTTATTCAAGAAAAAGAAAGTATCGTTACTTTTAATGTTCAAAAGTTAAGTTGCCTTGATGAAAATAAATTATTAGTTATGTTGGTGAGTGCTCGAAATAATGCGGTGGAATACCTTAATGCGACAAGTGCCTCTGGGGCTTCTGTAGTACCCATTGAATGGCCAGCAACGTCTTTGCATTCAAACGAAAGCTCAGTAGACTATCTTTCAGGTGTGCTTGACACGCGAGAGGTTTTATTACCTAAGCTGGGTTATGAGTCCACTATTTCTTTACAAATTTCACGTCAAGCTTGTTCATTGGCAGAATGTTTTGCCCGTAGTGGTGATATTGAACTTGTTTTAAAATTGATCGGTACATGTCTTGGTTCCACCCATTTAAGCCCTCGATGGGCAGCCATTTTGAGTTTTGTCCTGCAAACACAAAAGCCTGATGGCAGCATCGGATATTTTTTACAGGAAGCACGTAAACTTAAAGCTGATAATCTCCTGGCAATTCGCATTGGCTTGACTGATACCTTTGTTCAAGCATTAGACATGTGGCTTGATAAAAAATTGAACCAAGTGGCCTAGGTTGTGACATTACCAATGCGCAATAACACCACGGGCAGTTCGTTGGTAACGTTGGGCTAATACTGGATATACTTTGCACCCTGTAAAAACTAATTATACTACTGTGATGTGATTTACTAATTCGCTGGCAGTACTGGCTGTCATTTTGGCATCCAGCGCTATATTTGTGTTTGTCAGCTATTGACCAGGCTTCATCCCGGTAGCGCATCAAGTTATGATGCACTATATTTCCTGTTTGTGTGATACCCCTTGGACTTTTTTAGCAGTGAACTAATTACCCCCTTGCTTGGCTTGTTATTGATCGCATTAGCGGGCTTTACCTCATTTTTAACCGCGGCAATAGGCGCTGGTGGTGGGCTACTATTGCTGGTAGTTATGGCCTCTTTTATGCCAATGGCTTCAGTCATACCCGTCCACGGCCTGGTGCAACTGGGCTCTAACGCCAATCGAATGCTGCTGACACTGCGTTATATTGACCGCAATATGTTGCTGTATTTCGCTGCCGGTGGCGTATTAGGGGCCCTATGTGCGTCTTTTGTGGTATCAGACCTTCCCTTGGACTGGATGAAGTTAGCTGTTGGCTTGTTTGTGCTTTACCTGCTATGGGGAAAGCGCCCGGGCATTAAACAATCAAGCCCACTTGGCCAGGCGCTGGCGGGATTAGTCACTACCTTTTTATCTATGTTTGTCGGGGCAAGCGGGCCGTTAGTCGGCAGTTATTTACACGCCAAGGGCTACCAAAAAATGCATTTTACCGCCACATTCTCGGCAAGTATGACCTTGCAACACGCATTAAAAGCCGTTGTTTATGGCGCAGCTGGCTTCGCGTTTTGGCAATGGCTGCCGCTCATCATCGCCATGATAGCCTCAGGGACCATCGGCACCTGGCTGGGATTAAAGGCACTGCACAAAATTCCCGCTGAAAAATTTCAGCGCATAGTGCAGATTGTGCTCTCTTTATTGTCGATAAATCTGATGTGGCAGGCTGTAGAGGTGATATTTTTTTAAAAACTAATCCGCTCCCCCAAGTGAGGTGCGTTAACTATATTGACGTTGCCGAGAGGCTAGACGTCACCCGTTACAGTCTCAGCAATATTTCTGTAAGGTATGGGTAAGTCGCCCTTGTCATAAGCTCGCAAGGGCGGTGTTTAATGATGCGTTAACTGCTTACGCCTGCGACTTCTTGGTCACTTATCTGGCGATACGTGTCATAGTCGGTATAGCCTTCTTCACCCCCACCATACCAGGTGGTCGGATCATCGAAGCTATTAAGAGGGTAACCGTGCTTAAAACGGGTGGGTAAATCCGGGTTGCTGATCCACGGTCTGCCAAACGCAATCATATCGCCATCACCGTCAGCAATGCGTTTTTGTGCAAGGTCTTGGGTGTAGCCACAGTTGCCTATGATCAGGCCGTCAAACAAGGTGCGAAAATCAGCCAGTGTCATGGGCTCGCCCCGTTCATGAAAACCAAAGGCCAAACCATCCATTACATGCAGATAGCCCAGTTTCAGTTTGTTCAGTTGCCGGGCTGTATAGGTAAAGGTTTCCAGGTAGTCATTCGCACCCATATCGTTAAATGTGCCATTGGGTGATAAGCGAACACCCACCTGCTGGGCTGGCCAAATTTCAAGTACGGCGTCCATGGCTTCGCCAAGAAAGCGATAACGGTTCTCAATGGTGCCGCCATAGTTGTCTTGGCGCTCATTACTGCGGCTGTCAAGAAACTGGTTAAGCAGGTAGCCATTGGCAGCGTGAACCTCTATGCCGTCAAATCCTGCGGCTTTGGCATTGATCGCCGCCCGGCGGAAATCGCCAACGGTTCTGCTTATATCGCCCAGTGTCATCGCCTGGGGTACTTCGTAGGGCTTCTTGCCTTTTGGTGTATGTATTTCATCATCCGCAATTTTGATAGCTGAGGCAGAAAAGGGCAATTCACCCTGATGAAAGTCACTGTGAGAAGCCCGTCCGGTATGCCAAAGTTGCAGAATTATACGTCCGCCAGCCTGATGTACTCTGTCGGTCACCGCGCGCCAGCCTGCAACCATCTCATCGGTATAGATACCAGGTGAGTTGACCCAGCCATTACCTTCTTCAGAGATAGCTGTGGCTTCTGCAATAATTAATCCTGCATTGGCGCGTTGTACGTAATAGTCGCCCATGATTTTATTGGCAATTCGACTTTCTCCGGCCCGGCCGCGAGTCAGTGGCGCCAGTACCATACGATTTTTGAGTGTGTGTCCAGCCCATTCAATAGACTGGAACAATGGTGAATCTGACATTAATTTTCCTGCTAAAAATAAATACTTTGTTGTGCTACGGATGTAAGCGTAAATTAGATTTTTTCAAGCCCCAAAAGGTATAAGTTAATCGTCTAAGTCATGGCGCAATGACCTGACAGGGCAGACTATCAGGCGGTTTGAACCCTGTTTACAACACAACACAGTACAAATTTACAAAGTGAAAATTATGTTCAAGCCCCCTGTTTATGAACAGGAGGAAAGCTATTTAATTGTCGCCATAACTCGTAGCCAAGTCTGACTTCTTCCAGCAAAATCCACGCTTTCACTCGGCTACCTAATCGGGCACTTTCATGTTTAGGCCAGGGTTTTTCGTTAGCGTCGGGGGTGATCCATACAGTAAAGAAGCCGTTTTCATCGGCCACCGGCTCGACAAAAGAAACCAAGCCGGTAAAGGTACCCGGCGACATACCAGCCCAATCACTAAACTGGAAGGTTGGCCACCCTTCAAACTGAATCTTTACTTCTCTGCCTGTTGTGGCCAACGCAGCATCAAATCCACTAATTTTGATACTGATTTGCCGGTCAATATTAGCCGGTACAAACCAACCCAGAATATCGCCTGCTTTAACATAAGTAGCGTTCCCCCCTGACTTGAGCCTGACAACGGTTCCATCCATGGGGGCTACCTTGGTGCGTGTTTCTTGCCGGGCTAAAATAATCTTGAGGCTATCAAGTTCTTCTTCTGTTTTTGTTGCTTGTGCTTGCAGCTTTTCAATATTAATTTCTAACGCTTCGACGTCCTTAGGTGCAATCAGACCTTCTTTTAGTAATTCTTTGCGCCTAGACAGATTACTCAGTGCATTTTGTACTGAGAGTTTATGTGAGATATATCGCTGATTAGCCGCTGTTTGCTCAGCACGCAACTTCTCCAGTTTGTCAGAATACACATCGACCAGGGTTACAATCGGTTGTCCCTTTAGTAAAGGGTCGCCTTCTCTTACATGCCATTGTTCAATCTGGCCATTAAGTAAAGCGGACACGGGTTGAATACGATAAAGGGGATCAGGTGAGTTAACCGTACCGGTACCATATGCGGTCTGCACCCAGGGTGTAAATGTCAGTAACAAGGTAGCGCCTAACACCAGGGTGACCACAAGCCAGATGATAGTTGTGTGAGTTCGGGGGGCTTGTAAACTCTGTAAGGTTTTCATAGCAGCCATAAAATCGTCGTGGGCGAGACTCATTTCACTCCCCCCTGGTGAACGTCAGTGGTATCCGGTACGCCCTTTTTACTGGCAAGTTCAATTGTGCCATCGAAGTAGCTGGCACAGGGCGTATTTGAAAAATACAGCACGGTTATATCTGTCTCTTCAATAATCTGCAATATGATTTCACGCCTGGATTTGGCTATCGCATCAAAATGTTGATTAATGATTAACACTTTGGGTTTTGCCAGCAGCACGACGGCCAGCTTGAGCATAATGAACTCAAGGGGCTGCAAAGGTGTACCGACTGATGACAGGTGAGTATTCATTTTTTTGGGAAGGGTGTTGATCACATCCATCAAGCCTACTCTTTTAAAAGTATGATTGATGTCGTTGGTCGATGCCTCTGGTGCACACATGTGTACGTATTCTTCTATGGTGCATTCTATAATTAACGAGCGATTTAGCACAAATACGGCTTGACGAAGATCATAGGTATCATAATCAGTGAGATCATGTTCATCGAGGTTGATCCACCCTGAAGAAGGCTCTTCATAGCGTTTTAACAAATTGATAATGTGCCGTTGACTCCAGTTAGACTCACAGGTCACAAAGTATTTAGCCCCTTGGGGAATGTCCTGGTTTATAACGCATGTATCGCCATTGCGCTCTATTACAACATGATTAAAGCTCAATGCTCCTCCTGCGGGTGCGGGCTTGGAAGTATGCTCAAGTGATTCCTGAGGCATATTGAGTATTCCGCCAATTTTGTCGGCTGTGCCATAAAGCTCATAATAAAGCGTCAAATAGTAACTGAATCGTGAAAGCCGCAAAAATATCGCTGACATAATAAGTTCAGCCGCAACCAGCTGACCAATTGACAATTGCCCCTTGATCACCAACCAGCCGCCTAGGCCCAATAAGGCCGCACTTGCCAGGGCATATAACACCAGAAACATAACCACTTGTTTAAAGGTGAATGAAAAATGTTGGGCGTGAGAAGCTGTATATTCAGCTATATAACGCTCAGTCTTTTTGCTCGCATAATCAAACTGGGGAGACGACTTCAAAAAGTCATGGGCAGAAGCAATATTACTCAGCCACTTTGCCGTGGCATATTTAGATTCGGACAGGCGTACCGCCGTTTCTTTGGCTTTTGTCGACCAAAGGCGCCATATCAGGTACATGATCAAAATAACGCACAGATTAAAGGCAAGTAAGAAGGGGTGATAAAAAGCGACTAGGGTAAAGCCTACCAGCATTTGCAATATTAGAGCAATACCGTCAACCATCAGGGTTGGAATGTTCTTTTGCAGTGTCATAATATCGAAGTAGCGATGGGTCATAGAGGTATTTTGACGGCCTTCGAAGTAACTATGAGGCGCTAAAATGGTGCGCACACTTAACTCTGCTACCAGGCGCGCATGTACCCGTCGCTCATAGTACTCCATCACGCGCATGCGCAGCGCGCTAAAGCACCCCGATAGCAGTAACGTACAGAACAAAACAATAGCGAGTATGACCACGGCCCGAGTTGAAGCGATATTGGCTATGGTATTTATCAGTGTTTGTACCGCAATGGGCGCCGCCAGAGTAAGAAGTCCCACTACGACACTGTAAGCGGTTACAACGCCAAAAAAAGAGCGTTCTGGCTTAAGTAAGGTCAATAAGGTTTGGCGAAGATCACCAAGGTCTATTTTTTTGCCGGGCATGATGTAAATTATCTCAATTAAGTAGCGAGACTAAACGGTCAATTTTGACGATATTAACCTGATAATATCTATCTAACGGGGGGATCTGATAAGGCCAACAAATGCATAGCGCCTTATATTGTCGATATATTACTAATTAAAGCAGAACAATTATACAAATTAGTTGAGTAATGTAGGTTAAAAAATAGGGCGTTGCACGCTATTGGCCATTCCATACACTTGCTGCTCACACCTGAAATCCGAACGAGGTTAAAGGCAATACCCGTTCAACCAAAACGAATTTTTTTGGTGAACGGCCATGGCATAGTCTGTTTTAGAGAAAAAAGAGTTTCTTGTTAAGCAAAAAAAGTAGGGGCTTAGTTACTATTAGCCCATATACGATAGATATAGTAAGGGGCTTGCCCCTTATCTTTACTGCCGGTAAAAGGCGCAGATTTATGTAATTGATTTACCGCAACGTACAGCCAGCCATTATTATCTAACGAGACATTGTCAGGCCAATCGAGACGAGTATCTCTTGCCAGCGGGGTAAGTGTGCCGTTCGCACTCAACTTATCTACGCCATTTTGATTTAAATTGGTGAAAAAGTGATTGCCTGAGCTATCGGTAGTAGCGCCATCTGAAACCGGTTTTTCTCCAACACGGGCTATTTTGCTGGAGATAGCGTCATCACTGGCACCTGTGCGGAACAAGTTGGCGGGCACGCTATACCAACTTTTCCCATTCATCGCCCCGAAATATATCATCTCACCATCTGCGGATAATGTGATGGGGTTAATACCTGAATTTGAAGGTTGGCTGCCAAACATAATGGCTTTACCATTAATGACCATTTTAGCCTCGGGTTCTGGCTGCAATGATGGGTGGTGGCTAAATCGCCTGACGTTGCCCGTTGCCAATTCCACAGCGAGAATGCCTGGATTTGCCAGATCGGCTAAATAAACCCAACCTTTTTCGCGATCGATCACCAAATCCTGAACAAAACTCTCAGCGGGGGCCATGTCAATTGGCAGGTCAATTTTGGAAATCAATTCTCCACTGTCAATGTTAAAACCCCAGATGCGTGTTTTGCCGAGGTGCAGGCCCATGTCTACAATCCATAGTCCACCTTGATTATCCTTAGTAATGCCTAAAGGTGTATCAATAGTATTTTCGCTGTACTGGCCTTTTTTTGTTTGAAATTTATCAGCAGGCCAGGGCTTGTAGCTGCCCACTGATGTAACCTCCAGCAGTTGTATACCTAGCTCACCGGCGAAAGGGTGAACCGTAGCAAACACTCTCCCATCCTTTGTGGCCGCAACATTACCTGGGCGAAATGGCAGTGTAGTAACTGTTTCAATCTGGCCAATCAGGGGAGGGGTTTCGCTGCTGTGTGATGGGTTTTTGAATAACTCGCAACCTGCGACAGATAGGGTGAATAACAGAATAATAAAAATGTTTTGCATCAAAAATACCTTGAGCATTGAAGGGACATATAATCGTCCCGTCCTTAAGTTTTGTAATAGGTGTAATACGTTGTAAGCAACTGTGCTAATCAAGGTAGTTAGAGCAAAAAAAAGGGGGGGAGTGAATTTTATTGCTATTCACTCCCCCCCTTTTTTCCGGAATGACATTCACTCCGGGCCATTCTTACTGGTCTTATTTACTTAACTTGCTGGTGCTTCTTCATGTTGAACGCCGCCTTCACCATGAACATGTCCATGAGTGAGTTCTTCTTCAGTCGCTTCTCTAACTTCAATCACTGAGCCTGAAAAGTGCAGCGTTTTACCTGATAGCGGGTGATTAGGATCGACTGTAATATCATCAGTTTCAACTTTAACTACCGTCAATTGAACTGGGCCGTTCTGAGCTTGAGCAGTAAAAACCATGCCAACTTCGATTTTTTCAACACCTTCAAAGGCTTTGCGAGGCACAACTTGCACCATTTCTTCATTGTATTCACCATAAGCATCGGCTGGCTCAACGGTTACATCAAACTCTTCACCTGAGGCTTTGCCCACAAGTGCGGCTTCTAAACCGGGAATAATGTTGCCTTGGCCATGCAAGTAAACCATTGGTGCAGCCCCTTCTGAGCTATCAACAACTTTGCCTTCGGTGTCTTTTACTGTGTAGTTCAAAGATACTACTTTTTGATCTGCAATCATTTATTCGTCCTGTCTTTTTTATTCAGTTAGATTTATAGCCAAGGTGGATGCCACCGGTATTCAAGTCGCTCAAGCACCATTGCACTATTAATGTCTTACTATTAGAGGTGGGGGCTTTCTCACTCAGATCAAGGGCTCATTATGGAACTGGCGACTCAGCTTACTATTAGGTCATCTGGGCTTAGGATCACTAAACTCAGTACGATTCTGATAAGCTAGGCATTCGAGTTAAACTTTTAAGGACTGCCCTTGCAAACTACCACCGACTACAGGGCCTTTTTCCTCAACAATATTCCGCTTATGGACGTCAGGGCCCCTGTTGAATTCAACAAAGGTGCCTTTCCTTATTCCGTCAATCATCCGCTGATGAACGATTTAGAGCGGGAAGCCGTTGGTACGTGCTATAAAGAAGAAGGTCAAAAGGCGGCGATTGCGTTAGGTCACTCACTGGTAAAAGGTGATATTAAAGATCAACGAATTCGCGCCTGGCAGACATTTTACCAGCAAAACCCCGATGGTCTTTTGTATTGCTTTCGGGGTGGTCTGCGCTCCAGCATGACACAACAATGGCTAGCCGAAACGGGCATTGATATGCAGTTTGTCGAAGGCGGTTATAAGGCGATGCGGCAGTTTTTACTGACGCAACTTCATGAACGAATTACCCGGGGAAATACCCTGGTACTCTCAGGACCTACGGGCACAGGCAAAACGGAAGTCATTCACGACTGGCCCCAGTCAGTAGACTTAGAAGGTCTGGCGAACCACCGAGGCAGTGCATTTGGCAGTACCGGTAGTCAACAGCCAAGCCAAATTGATTTTGAAAATGCATGGTCGGTAAACTGGTTAAAGCTTGACAGTCAAAGCCAAAAGCCGGTCTTATTTGAAGATGAATCACGGCTCATTGGTCGCGTAGCCTTGTTACCAGAATATCTGGCGCTGAGTAAGCAGGCGCCGATCGTATTACTCAAGGCACCGTTGCAAGAGCGTATTGAACGAATTCGTAAAGATTATTTTGTTGATGCTTACCAATCACAACTCAATAAAGGTGAAGAAGCCGCCATAGCCTACCTTGATGACTTTATCCGCAGCGCGTTGACACGTATTAAAAAGCGCCTCGGCGCTGAACGCTATAAAAATCTAATCGGTTTGCTTGATAGCGGCTTAATACAGCTGGTGAATCAGGGGCGTTGGGACAGGTTTGACGACATAATCGAAGTATTGCTGAGTGATTATTACGACCCTATGTATGAGTATCAACTTACAGCAAAAGCACACCTCAAAATATTTGAGGGTAATCATCAGGAGGTTATCGATTGGCTATCACAGCACCAAACGGTTTAAGTAAAAACCATCGCCTGGCTCTGTCATTCGCTATCATTGCAGCTGTTGTGCTCAATTGGATACCTACCTTTGATATTTTTGCCCAGCATTATCTAACCGATACCATCAGCAGCAATGCCATTGTTTTTACTATGGCCCGCACCTTAAACGGTGTTATTTCCGTGGTGCAATCAGCTGAACTCAGTGTGGGTGTGGCCAGCGTCAACCTGGGTGAAATTTTCGATCCGATAAATGATTTGATTGAACGCTTCTCTGGTTTACTGCTGATTTCATTGACTGCACTGGGCATTCAACAGGTCATTCTGTTACTCACCACTTCGCTTGCACTTAAAGTTATTTTCAGTATTTATGCCACAGTGGTCCTGATTTTATTATGGCAACCAACCTTCAATACCCGTTCCATTATTAATGTCGGTATAGTTATTTTAATGCTGCGATTTTTACTGAATATTGAAGTGAGTTTGGTTTGGTTATTCGACTGGCTTTACTTCAATGCCACAGGTGCTGAAGCGCTCAGTGTTTTACAAGCCAGTACGCAAGTACTGGTGAATATAAAAACCTCTATTACCGAAATTGACATCAGCAAGTTTATTTTTGGTAACGATGCGCCCATCGCCGATAGTGAAACCATTAGCAGTCAAATAAGCACGTCTGTGGTTACCTTGATTGTAGGCATTCTATTTAAAAGCATGATCATTCCCATTGGCACCCTCTGGCTCGGTTATAAAATCAGCTTACACACTCTTATAAGGCGATCTTCTTGAACGAATCAGACCTGGTATTTATTGGCGGTGGTCATACCCATGTATTGGTGCTCAGAATGTTGGCGATGAACCCCATCCCCAACGTGCGACTCACGCTCATTTCAGATACTCGCCTGACTCCCTACTCAGGCATGCTACCGGGTTTTATCAGCGGGCATTATTCAAAAGCGCAAACTCACATTGACCTCAATAAACTCACCCGGGCCGGTAATATTCGTTTTATTCATGGCCGTGTCACAGGGCTGGATGTTGAACGTAAACGCATTGAGGTACATAACCACCCTGATATTGAATACGACAAAGTGTCAATCAATGTTGGTTCAACGCCAAATCTGACCGTGCCCGGTGCCAAAGAATTTGCGGTGGGGGTGAAACCGGTTAGCCAGTTAACCGCCATTTGGGCGCAATTACTGGCCCATGATTATCAGGGCAAAACACCCCATTGGGCGATTGTCGGTGCTGGTGCTGCGGGTGTCGAAATTGTCCTGGCGATTGCGCACCGTTTTGCCAGGCAACAAAAACCTATTCAGTTATCATTAGTGCAGGCAGGCTCAGCATTATTGTTAAACTATCAAAGTGGGGTGCAAACTCGCGTTCGTAAAGCGCTTAACGATCACAATGTGATCCTGGTTAATAATTTTCGTGTTGCCACAGTCGAGCAACATCAGCTAGTCGCAAGTGACAACCAGACCCTGGCAATCGATAAGTCTATTTGGTGCAGCGCAGCAACGGCCCCCATCTGGCCCAAAAAAGCAGGTCTGGCAACTGACTCTCAGGGCTTTATTGATGTGAATGCCTACCTGCAAAGTACTTCTCACCCTGATGTTTTTGCTGCCGGTGATGTGGCCAATATGACTGAATCACCGCGCCCTAAGGCTGGTGTTTATGCGGTACGTTGTGCCCCTTTTTTAGAAAAAAACCTACGGGCTGCTTTGCAACACAAAAAACTCACCCAAACCAAATTGCAAAGTAATTTTTTATCCCTTATTTCCCTTGGCGATCAAACGGCTGTGGGACAAAAAATGGGGCTCAGTTTTTCCGGTAAGTGGGTGTGGCGATTGAAAAACCATATTGACTTAACCTTTATGGCTTTATTTCAAAAACATTTGCCAAATATGCACGGTGATATGGAAGAACCCATGCATTGTGGCGGCTGCGGCAGTAAGCTTGGTCCTCAATTGCTGACAGATACGCTCAAAAAATTGCCCATTTTTAAGCAGGCAAACCTAGCCACTAATTTATCCAAAGCCGAAGATGCAGCGGTTGCCATTTACAATAAAGAGCACAGTGTATTTCAGAGTATTGATGGCTTTCGGGCTTTTACTGATGATCTTTACCGTTTTGGCATTGTAACGACCCATCATGCTATTAATGACTTGTATGCCATGGGCATTGGGCCCACCAGTGCACAAGTGTGGGCAAATATTTGCTTCGCCCACCCCCGTTTAAGCAAGCGTGATTTTCAGCAGTTGATGAGTGGTATAACCAAAACACTTATCCATCATAAAACCACACTCGTTGGTGGTCACAGCACTGAAGGTAAGGAAACTCATCTAGCCCTGGTGGTAAACGGCCAACAGCGTAAGATTTGGTCTAAGGACAATATTCAATCCGGCGATTGGTTACTACTCAACAGACCCATAGGCTCAGGCGTCATTCTGGCAGCCGACATGCAGGGCAAAGCCGATGCCAGTATAGTTGATGAGCTTTGGGTGCATTTACTGACCTCTAACCGCTCTTTTTTTACTACACTGCAAACTTATGACGTGCATGCAGCCACAGATGTCAGCGGCTTTGGTTTAGTGGGGCACTGCCTGGAAATGGTCGAAGGCTCAGACTTACACATACACATCGACAGCGTTAAAGTGCCCCTACTGCCAGGCGCTTTGGCCTTGTCGCAGTCGGGTATTGGCTCAAGTTTACTGCCGCAGTTATTACCTTTAAAAACCCGCTGTATGATCAGCGAAAACGCACACAGCCAGGTCATAGACTTACTCTTTGATCCGCAAACTAACGGCGGCCTGCTGGTATCAGTATCGCCGGAGGTGGGTGAGCAGCTGTTAACTATCGACGGTATAGTCAAGATTGGCGAGGTTAAACCCCGTACGGTTTCCGGTGACAAAGAAGTCTTTATACATTAAGGAAACAAGAACCAAAAAAGGACTCACAGTGAATTTCATTGCTATTCACTAAGGTCCCTTTTTACTTGTTGATTAATAATGAACGGCATTCAAAAATAAACATGTGCAGGAGAAACATATGAGTGTATGAGGATTCAGCGAAGCCTGGAAACACCCACTGTCAGTTTGTATATGCAATAATCCAGCAGACTTATATTGCTTACTCAAGATGGTATTAGTGCTGGTGCAAATGATTTTGATAATTAAAATTACATCCATCAAATTGAGTTGTATTAATGTAATTAAGGTGCAGTAGTTTTATTACCGACCCAAAACTGTCGGTCTACATTACCAGGATGAGTAGGTTGCTGAAATCCAAGGATCTCAAAAGAGCGAGCAGGAACGTTCGGATACATCGTTCGCGGATACATAGACACCCATTCCAGCGCGGATACATAGAGGATACATAGACACCCATTCCAACTTGCCTAGACGGATACATAGACACCCATTCCCGGATACATAGACACCCATTCCCGGATACATAGACACCCATTCCAACTTGCCTAAAAACCGCCCTTGTTCTAGGCTTTGATCAGTATATAAAACCCATGGAAGCTGACTCATGCCTCAAGCTCGTAAAAATCAAATTAGTTTGATCGACACGCCTTACTATCACTGCGTTTCAC
>JBKEFM010000030.1:0-32233 GCA_046709505.1 Paraglaciecola sp.
GATCTTCTTCAATCTGTTTAACACCTAGAGAGATACGTTCACGCTCTGGATCAACTTGTAATACAACAGCTGATATCTCATCGCCTTTCTTGTATTCACGAACAGCGTCTTCGCCAGTCTTGTTCCAAGAAATGTCTGATAAATGTACCAAACCGTCGATGCCGCCATCTAAGCCGATGAAGATACCGAAATCAGTAATTGATTTGATCTTACCGCTAACTTTATCGCCTTTAACTTGCGCTTTAGCAAACTCTTCCCAAGGATTAGGTTTACATTGTTTCAGGCCAAGGGAGATACGACGACGTTCTTCGTCAATTTCCAGTACCATAACTTCAACAGTGTCACCCAAATTAACCACTTTAGAAGGATGTATGTTTTTGTTTGTCCAATCCATTTCAGATACGTGAACTAAACCTTCAACACCATCTTCGATTTCGACAAAACAGCCGTAATCAGTCAAGTTTGTTACTGCACCGCTTAATTTAGCGCCTTCAGGATAACGCTCAGCGATTTCTTGCCAAGGATCGTTGCCCATTTGTTTCATACCAAGAGAAACACGTGACTTCTCTTTGTCGAACTTAAGGACTTTAACGTTGATTTCATCACCAACATTAACGATTTCACTTGGGTGCTTAACGCGTTTCCAAGCCATATCGGTAATGTGCAGTAGACCATCAACACCACCTAGATCAACGAATGCACCGTAATCAGTCAAGTTCTTAACGATACCTTTAACTTCGTGGCCTTCTTCAAGGTTAGCCAATAAAGAATCACGTTCAGCACTGCTTTCAGCTTCAATAACAGCACGACGAGAAACCACGACGTTGTTACGTTTTGCATCTAGCTTGATTACTTTAAATTCTAGTTCTTTACCTTCAAGATGAGTCGTGTCGCGTACTGGGCGTACGTCAACCAGCGAACCAGGTAAGAAAGCACGAACTGTATTTACTTCAACCGTAAAGCCACCTTTGACCTTACCATTGATAACACCTTTGATCGTTTCTTTGTCATCGAAAGCTTTTTCTAGCTCAACCCAGGCTTCGTGACGTTTGGCTTTTTCGCGCGACAATATTGTTTCGCCGAATCCGTCTTCAATTGCATCTAGAGCAACATCGACTTGATCGCCAATTTCAACGTCCAGGCTGCCATCGGCATTTCTGAACTGTTCAATTGGAATAGCACTTTCAGATTTTAAACCTGCATCTACTAGCACGATGTCTTTATCAATAGATACAATAGTACCTTTGACGATCGCGCCGGGACGGGTTTCAATTACTTTTAAGCTTTCTTCGAATAGTTGAGCAAAATTTTCAGTCATAGTTAGGTTAAATGTTTCATTTTGACATCCACACTGCAATCCGGCTAACGTGGGGTTGTTATTAATTGCCAACTGTCATCCTGATGTTGGGCAGTTACATACTTTCATCTGTACGCTAAAAATTTACTGCCATTTTCGCACGTACAAACTCAGTAATTTTTTCAAGCACTTGTTCCACATTCAATTCAGTCGAATCTACAACAAGGGCGTCTTTTGCAGGTATCAAAGGCGCAACAGTACGATTTGCATCGCGGGCGTCACGGGCCTCAATGTCCGTCAAAAGGCGCGACATGCTAACATCATGTCCCTTATCTTTCAACTGATGAAATCGCCTATGTGCTCGCTGGTTAGCGCTGGCGGTCAGAAAAATTTTCACATCAGCCTCCGGGAAAACCACAGTGCCCATGTCACGCCCATCGGCGACCAGGCCGGGAGATTCCTTAAACGCTCTTTGACGGCGCAATAGAGCTTCTCGTACGCTGGGTAAAGACGCAATTTGTGAGGCAACCGAGCCGACGTCCTCAGATCGAATATCATCGGTGACATCTTCACCTTCTAATATTACTTTGCTACCTTTGTCCGCTGCGGCGAAGCTCACATCTAGTCCTGTGGCTAAAGGCAGTAGCCCCGCTTCGTCGCTAGGATCAATTTGATGATGAATAGAGGCGATAGCCAGCACACGGTAAATTGCGCCGCTGTCCAGAAAATGCCAACCGAGACGATTTGCCAGTAAAGTACTGACCGTACCTTTACCTGCGCCACTTGGGCCATCAATAGTGATGACGGGAAATGCTTGCATGCCCTCTCCTGAGCTTATGGAAATCGCGCAGAATTATACGCGTTGAGTTTAGATTAGCAATGAACTGTCTGTTACGAGATATAAATACCTTGTTCGACAATTCACTGCTGGCGCTCTTTTAATTAACAGCTGATCTGTTTTAGTCTGGTAAAATAATCTGGGAAAGTTTTTGCCGTACACCCAGGATCGTTAATGGTTACGGCGATATCCCCCAAGGCGACTAATGAAAAACACATAGCGATACGATGATCATCATAGGTATCGATGTCCGTTTCCAGCAATTTTTTGGGTGGCGTGATCGTAATGAAATCCTTACCTTCAATCACCTCGGCTCCAACCTTTCTAAGTTCGCAAGCCATGGCAGCCAGGCGATCTGTCTCTTTTACCCGCCAATTATATATATTGCGGATAGTCGTGGTACCTTTGGCGAATAGAGCGGTGGTGGCGATGGTCATAGCAGCATCGGGAATATGATTCATGTCCATATCCACCGCTGTTAGGGAACCACCCTGTACCTGGATATAGTCGTCACCCCAGGTGATCTTAGCCCCCATTTTCTGTAATACATCGGCGAAACGAATGTCACCCTGTACACTTTTCTTGCCAACACCTGTTACTTTAACTATTCCGCCTTTGATGGCCCCCGCCGCCAAGAAATAGGATGCGGAAGATGCATCCCCTTCTACCATAAATTCACCAGGTGCCTGGTATTGCTGTGCTCCCTGGATGGTAAAGGTTTGATAATTATGATTGACAACCGTCACCCCAAATTGAGTCATGGTACTGAGGGTAATATCAATATAGGGCTTGGAAACCAGTTCACCTATGATTTCAATAGTCGAATCGTTGGCAAATAGTGGTGCGGCCATCAGCAGTGCCGTCAAAAACTGACTGGATACATTCCCCTCAACAGTTATCTTCCCGCCGGTTAATGCTTTACCTTTTATGCGAATCGGTGGGTAACCTTGATTTTTTAAATACGTTATATCAGCGCCTGCCTGGCGCAGGGAATCGACCAACGCGCCTATGGGACGTTCTTCCATGCGTGGCTCACCGGTTAACTCAAATTCCCCCTGTGATGTGGCCAGAGCGGCACACAAGGGTCGCATAGCAGTTCCAGCGTTACCCAAAAACAGGCTTTGTAATTCAGTCGCTAAGAATGTTGAGCCAAGGCCTGTCACCCAACATTGGGTCTTATCTTGTGACAATCGATATTGCACGTTTAACGTGGTCAGCGCATTTAACATATGCCGTATATCGTCACTGTCGAGTAAGTTGGTCAAATGGGTTTCGCCCTTCGCCATTGCCGCTAATAACAAGGCCCGATTAGACAAGCTTTTAGACCCTGGTACGTTAACGGTGCCCGATATGTGTGGGATAGGTTTTAATAACAAAGAGGCAGATTGACTCATAACTAAGCGTTCCTTTTAGCAAATTCTTGCATAAAGGTCACTAATGCCTGCACACCATCTATAGGCATGGCGTTATAAAGACTGGCACGCATACCGCCGACAATACGATGGCCTTTTAATGCCTTAAGCCCAGCGGCTTCGGATTCCAGTAGAAATTGCTTGTCCAATTCAGGCGTGCGTAAATGAAAGGTAACGTTCATCCGTGAGCGATAATCAATTGCTACTTTATTATAGTAAAAATCAGACTGATCGATGCAAGCATATAATAATTCAGATTTAGCCAAACTCCGTTTAGCCATTTCTTCCACACCGCCTTGGGCTTTAAGCCACTTAAATACCAACCCTGCCAGATACCATGCAAAAGTTGGTGGGGTATTATACATGGAATCATTTTTGGCAATAATACCGTATTCCAGTATTGAAGGCGTTTCACTGCGTACCCTATCCAGCAAATCGTCCCGCACGATAACGACCGACAAACCAGATGGACCAATATTTTTCTGGGCGCCAGCGTAGATCACACCGAACTTGCTGACATCTATGGGTCTGGACAGAATATTAGATGACATATCAGCCACCAGAGGAATATTTCCGGTTTGCGGAACCCAATCGATTTCTACCCCGTCCACTGTTTCATTTGGGCAATAGTGCACATAGGCAGCTTGTGGATTGAGTTGCCATTGAGATTGATCTGGCACAGTCAATAAGCCATCTTGTATTACTGACTCAGCTAACAATTCCACATTGACATATTTTTTCGCTTCTTCCACAGCACTTTTAGACCAGTAGCCGCTCACCAGATAATCAACGCTGTCTGTCGCCTGGGCAAGATTCATGGGTACCGCAGAAAATTGACCACGACCACCACCATGAGTAAATAACACTTTGTAGTTATCAGGAATAGCTAATAAATCTCGCAAGTCCTGTTCAGCTTCAACGGCTAGAGCAATAAATTCCTTGCTCCTGTGACTTATTTCCATTACTGAGCAACCCTGGTTTTGCCAGTTTATGAATTCACTTTGAGCTTGCTGCATAACAGCTTCAGGTAACATAGCCGGTCCGGCACAAAAATTATAAACCTTGGTCATTTTCTTTTTTCCGATAAAAAAAAGAGTGGCACAGCCACTCGTTTTAACAAACTACAGGATGGTGAAGCAGACACGGAGTCGGCTCACCATCCTACTGGCTTTATTCTTCGTTTTGAACACCATCTTCAGCGGACGTGTCCATTGTTGATGGATCAAGATCAGCATCGATAGCCGCTAAATCATCAATCTCATCAGTGATATCTACTTCCACTTCATCGATACGTTGTAAAGCGACAACATGTTCATCGTCAGCGGTACGGATAAGGCGAACACCTTGGGTATTTCGACCAACAGTAGACACTTCACCGACGCGGGTGCGCACTAAGGTGCCTCTATCACTGATCAACATAATTTCATCGCTGTCATTAACCTGGACCGCACCAACCACTTTACCATTTCGCTCTGATACCTTAATAGACACCACGCCTTGGGTAGCACGACTTTTGGCTGGGTAATCCTCTACAGGCGTACGTTTACCGAAGCCATTTTCAGTGGCAGTGAGTATGGCCCCCCCTCCGTTAGGTACAATAAGCGATACAACACGCTGATCATCCTTCAGTCGAATACCACGAACACCTGTAGCGGTTCGTCCCATTGGACGCAAGGCTAATAACTCTTCACCCGTTTCAGGATCAATTTTGACTTCACCGGTTTCAGAATCACGCTGTTTTTCGTTAAAACGTACCACTTTACCGGCATCAGAAAATAACATAATGTCGCTGCTGCCATCGGTAATATCCACCCCAATTAATTCATCACCTTCATTGAGGTTTACAGCGATAATACCGTTAGCACGAGGCCGTGAGTATTGCGTAAGAGCTGTTTTCTTCACTGTACCGGCAGCGGTTGCCATCAATACATATTTGCCTTCTTCAAACGCTTTAATCGGCAAGATAGCAGTAATTCGCTCACCTTTTTCCAGTGGCAAAATATTGATAATAGGACGGCCACGGGCATTACGGCTGGCAAGCGGTAATTGATAGACCTTTAACCAATACAAGCGACCGCGGGTGGAGAAACACAAAATATGGTCATGGGTATTGGCGACCAACAATTTCTCAATGAAATCTTCGTCTTTCATCTTAGTGGCCGATTTACCTTTACCACCACGGCGCTGGGCTTCGTAATCGTTTAATTTCTGATACTTCACGTAGCCTTCACGAGATAAAGTAACCACAACCTCTTCACGCTCGATCAAATCTTCAATATCTATGTCATGACTGGCAGCGGTAATTACCGTGCGACGGGGATCACCAAATTCATCACGAACTTTCTCTAGTTCTTCTCTGATCACTTCCATTAAACGCTCTGGGGTAGCCAAGATGTATAATAACTCAGCAATCACATCCAACAGCTCTTTGTACTCAGACAAGATTTTTTCATGTTCAAGACCGGTCAACTTATTCAAACGCAAATCGAGTATGGCTTGAGCTTGTTGTTCGGTTAGGTGGTACTGGCCGTCACGGATGCCGAATTGAGGTTCTAACCAATCAGGACGAGCGGCGTCATCTCCAGCTCTTGCAAGCATTTCTGCGACATCACCTAATTGCCAACCTTGGGCAGTTAAGGCCATTTTTGCCTCTGCAGGGCTTTTGGAAGCTTTAATCAAGGCAATAATAGGGTCGATGTTAACCAAGGCTATAGCCAGGCCTTCAAGAATATGTGCTCGTTCCCGTGCTTTTTTCAGTTCAAAAACGGTCCGGCGCGTGACCACCTCACGGCGATGCAGTACAAAAGCCTGCAATATTTCCATAAGAGTAAATATTTTAGGCTGGGTCTTGTCCAGGGCCACCATATTTATACCAAACACAGTTTGTAACTGGGTTTGGGTATATAAGTGGTTTAGCAGCACTTCACCAGATTCATTGCGTTTGACTTCAACAACGATACGCATGCCGTCTTTATCGGATTCATCGCGCAGGGCAGAGATGCCTTCGATTTTCTTTTCTTTTACCAAATCGGCAATTTTTTCAATCAATCGAGCCTTATTAACCTGGTAAGGTAACTCGTGCACGATAATGGTTTCTTTACCGTTATCTTCAGTCTCAATTTCCGCTCGGGCGCGCATGTATATCTTGCCACGACCTGTACGATAGGCTTCTTCAATTCCTTTACGGCCGCTAATAAAAGCGGCAGTAGGAAAGTCAGGCCCGGGAATATATTGTATAAGTTCTTCAATCGTGAGTTGTGGATTATCAATTAAGGCAAGACAACCGTTGACCACTTCTGTCAGGTTATGGGGCGGAATATTCGTCGCCATGCCTACGGCTATACCTGAAGAACCATTGACTAATAAATTCGGAACCCTGGTAGGCAATACATCGGGGATAAACTCTGTACTATCATAATTAGGTACAAAATCCACCGTTTCCTTTTCTAAATCCGCCAGTAATTCGTGGGCAATTTTCGACATCCGAATTTCGGTATAACGCATAGCTGCAGCCGAATCACCGTCCACTGAACCGAAGTTACCCTGACCATCTACCAACATATAGCGTAGTGAGAAAGATTGAGCCATACGTACTATAGTGTCATATACCGCCGAATCACCGTGGGGGTGATACTTACCAATCACATCGCCCACTACACGAGCAGATTTTTTGTAGGGTTTGTTGAAATCATTTTTCAGTTCATGCATAGCGAATAAAACTCGGCGATGCACCGGTTTTAAGCCATCTCGTACATCGGGCAGCGCCCTGCCTACGATAACGCTCATCGCATAATCAAGATAAGAGTTTTTAAGCTCTTCCTCGATATTAATAGGAAGAATTTCTTGGGCGTGATCAGTCATATACAGCCTTGTCCCTAGTCGTTATTATTAGAAATAGAATTAGACATAAAATTAGAAAATTCACGTTACTCCAATTGAGCTAGGCCTCTAACTGGACGTTGACGTTTAACTCTTGAATTTTGTTCTATAAAGCTGTTTGATTCTATCACTGGCCACAAAAAATTCATAGCCAGTATCCGCGCAAATAGTAAGCAAACACATTAAAAAACAGCATATATTCGATTTGTTTGCTGTAGCCAGAGTTCTAACATGCTGGCTATAATAGCTAGCTAATATTTTTTGGACCTATATATGACCACAGTACAAAATGTTGACCCCATAGAAATACAGAAATTCGCCGCTCTTGCTTCACGGTGGTGGGACAAAGAGGGTGAATTCAAACCCTTGCACCAAATTAATCCCTTGCGCACAGATTTTATCAATCAATATGCTGACGGTTTGCACGGTAAGGTCATTCTTGATGTGGGATGTGGTGGCGGTATATTGACCGAAAGTATGGCCCGGGCTGGTGCCGAAGTGACCGGTATAGACATGGGCGAAGAACCTTTACAGGTAGCTCGTTTGCATGGTTTGGAGTCCCAATTAAATGTGGATTATCAACTGAGTACTGCCGAGCAATTTGCCCAATCTCACCCCGGACAATATGACATAGTTACCTGTATGGAAATGCTGGAGCATGTACCAGACCCCGCTTCGGTGATACAAGCCTGTAGTGCTTTGGTCAAACCCGGAGGTAAAGTATTTTTTTCCACACTCAATCGCAATATCAAATCCTACCTGATGGCGATTGTAGGTGCAGAACATATTTTACGCTTAGTGCCCAAAGGCACCCATGATCACCAAAAATTCATTAAACCTTCGGAATTGCTCAATTGGGTTGATCAAACGCAATTGATGGCAAAAAATATTACGGGCCTGCACTTAAACCCTATAACTCAACAATTTTATCTGTCCGAGCAAAATGTCGATGTCAATTACATAGTACATTGCCAGCACCTGGGTAATGCCTTAAATGACCAGTAAACCTCAAGCCCTGCTATTCGACCTTGATGGTACTCTACTCGATACCGCAAGGGATTTAGGTAACGCCCTCAATCATGTGCTCGCCACCCATCATCAACCCCCCTGTGACTACGCTATTTACCGCAACATTGCCTCTGACGGGTCCAAAGGTTTGCTGGATATAGGTTTTGGCTTACAGATTAAAGATTACAATTTTGCAGAGCTGCGCCAGCAATTTTTGGACTATTACCACCAAGCTATTTGTGTCGAAACTGAAATTTTTTGTGGTGTAGAGGAATTACTCCAGGGCCTGGACTCGGCGAATATTCCCTGGGGTATAGTGACCAATAAACCTGGCTGGTTAACGACGAAACTACTCCCCAACTTTAGCGAGTTTAAAAATTGCCAGGTGGTAATAAGCGGCGATACTTTTGCCCAACGTAAACCTCATCCTTTACCACTGCTTAGCGCCGCCAAATCGTTAAATATCCTGCCCGATAAAATTTGGTATGTGGGTGATGCGAAGCGTGATATTGATGCTGCTAAGGCAGCAAATATGCTTAGCGTACTGGCCCGTTATGGTTATATAGATGCAACTCACCAATCCCAGTTATGGGCAGCAGATTTACAGATAGATCACCCTGTTACATTGCTTAACTATATTTTGACCAAACACGATATGTAGTGGTTAAATATCGAACATACCACTATATAGCGTGAAATTATAAATAATTATTTTTTTAAACAAAAAAGTTTAAGCAAAAAAAAAATTAAATAAATTGCTCTTGCAATCCCTATATCCGCAACTCAGTTAGTGTTGTTAGGTGAGTCTCCACTAACATTAATTTCGTCACACCAAGACTGCGCACAAAACCACCACATGTTGGGTTGCAATGTACCTAGAACCTCACTATCTTGTGTTTGACCAAAGGACGTTAACAGCACGCTTTGGTCCGTAAAAACATCATTGTTGCATAAAAATATTAAGGGGGTCGTTTGCATACAAACGGCCCTTAATTTGTACACACTAAAAAAGATAACGGCACATACATGACTGATAAACTATTCGTTACCAAACGCAACGGCAACCGCGAACTCATCGATCTCGAAAAAATCCATAAAGTTATTACCTGGGCAGCCACAGGGCTAAATAACGTTTCGGTTTCACAAGTGGAAATTAAGGCTCACATCCAGTTTTATGAAGGTATGAAAACCGCAGATATTCATGAAACCCTGATCCGCTCAGCAGCTGACTTAATATCAACCGAAGCCCCCGATTATCAATATTTAGCCGCCAGACTGGCCATATTTCATTTACGCAAAAAAGCCTATGGCTGTTTTGAGCCACCTGCTCTTTTTGCTCATGTGCAATCTATGGTCAAAATGCATAAATATGATCGCCATCTTATTGAAGATTATACCCAGGGCGAGTTTGAAGAAATGGATCTTTACCTCGATCATTGGCGTGATATGGATTTCAGTTATGCCGCCGTTAAACAGTTAGAAGGTAAATACCTGGTGCAAAACCGGGTAACAGGTGAAATACACGAAAGCGCCCAGTTTTTGTACATCCTGGTGGCCGCCTGTTTATTTGCCGATTATCCCAAAGATACACGCATGGACTACATCAAGCGTTTCTATGATGCTATATCCAAGTTCAAAATCTCCTTGCCAACACCTATCATGTCCGGTGTCAGAACCCCCACCCGGCAGTTTAGCTCCTGTGTGTTGATAGAGGCTGGTGATAGCCTGGATTCTATTAACGCCACCGCCAGTGCCATCGTTAAATATGTGAGCCAACGAGCAGGTATTGGCGTAAACGCTGGCCGTATTCGCGCCCTTGGCAGTCCAATTCGCGGCGGCGAAGCGTTTCACACCGGCTGTATTCCGTTTTATAAACATTTCCAAACTGCGGTTAAAAGTTGTTCTCAGGGCGGAGTGCGCGGCGGGGCGGCAACCTTGTTTTTCCCGCTTTGGCATATGGAAGTTGAATCTTTATTAGTACTAAAAAATAATCGCGGCGTTGAAGAAAACCGCGTTCGTCATCTTGATTACGGCGTGCAGTTTAATAAACTAATGTATCGGCGTTTGATTAAAGACGAAAATATTACTTTATTTAGCCCCTCAGATGTACCGGGGTTATACGATGCGTTTTTTGCCGATCAACCCAAGTTCGAACAATTGTATTGCCAGTATGAACAGGATGAGTCTATTCGCAAAACAACCATTAAAGCGGTAGAGCTGTTCAGCCTCTTTATGCAGGAGCGCGCCAGTACCGGCCGGATTTATCTGCAAAACGTAGATCATTGTAATACCCACAGTCCCTTTAATCCTGAGCTGGCACCTATTCGACAAAGTAACCTGTGTTTGGAAATAGCCCTGCCCACCAAGCCCTTGGAACACATCAATGATGAAAATGGTGAGATCGCGCTGTGTACTTTATCGGCGTTTAATCTCGGGGCTATTGAAAGCTTAGATGATTTTGCTGAAATGGCCGACTTATCGGTCCGTGCCTTGGACAGCTTGCTCGATTATCAAGATTACCCGGTTCCAGCGGCTCACAATGCCTCTATGGGTCGACGTACGTTAGGCATAGGCGTGATCAACTTCGCTTACTATCTGGCTAAAAATGGCGTTAAATACTCGGACGGCAGTGCCAATGGCCTTATCCACCGCACTTTTGAAGCCATGCAATATCATCTTATGCGCGCTTCATGTAATTTGGCCAAAGAAAAAGGCGCCTGTCCTAAATTTAACGAAACCACTTATTATCAAGGCCTGATGCCCATCGATACCTATAAAAAAGATATCGACAAAATATGTAACGAACCCCTGCATTGCGATTGGGACGGCCTGCGGGCTGATATCAAGCAATACGGTTTGCGTAACAGCACCTTGTCGGCTTTGATGCCATCTGAAACCTCATCTCAAATATCCAATGCCACCAACGGCATAGAGCCACCACGGGGCCACATCAGTATTAAATCTAGTAAAGATGGGGTATTGAAGCAAGTGGTACCTGAATACGAAAGGCTCAAAGATAAATATGAATTACTGTGGGATCTGCCCTCTAATGATGGTTATTTACAGCTAACAGCCATCATGCAGAAGTTTGTTGACCAGACCATCTCTGCTAACACCAGCTATGATCCGAATAAATACGACGGTGGCAAAGTGCCAATGAAGCTGCTGCTTAAAGACTTGCTCACTGCCTACCAGCTAGGGATTAAAACTCTGTATTATCATAATACGCGAGATGGTGCCTCTGACTCATCACAACAAGAACTGAAATCAAGTAAGTTTGTCCCTCAGGAAGTGATAGAAGAAGAGGATGAGGATTGTGCAGGCGGTGCCTGTAAAATATAAATGGTGAGTTTCACCATATGTAACAAGAGTGCCCGTCAAGCTACAGCTGACGGGCAATTTCAACCAATAACGGCCATTTACTACTCATGAAATACACCACTTTTAATCAAAAGAATAACGACCCTTTAAAAGAGCCTATGTTCTTTGGTAACCCAGTCAACGTAGCGCGTTACGATCAACAGAAACACAGTATTTTCGAAAAACTAATCGAAAAACAAATTTCCTTTTTCTGGCGACCTGAAGAAGTGGATGTCAGTAAAGACCGGGTAGATTTTCAGAAATTGAGTGACTCTGAGAAACATATTTTCATTTCTAATCTGAAATACCAGACCTTGCTCGACTCTATCCAGGGCCGTAGCCCCAACATCGCTTTTTTGCCGATCATTTCCATTCCTGAGCTGGAAACCTGGGTCGAAACCTGGTCATTTTATGAAACTATTCATTCCCGCTCCTATACCCATATTTTGCGTAATCTGTTTAGCGATCCCAGCAGTATTTTCGAAGATATAGTGGAAAATGAACAAATCAAAAAACGCGCAGCTGATATTTCAAAATATTATGACGATTTGATTTTTTATACCCAGCTGTGGCAAACACAGGGTGAAGGCGTACATACCATAAATGGCGAAACCCATAACGTGACAATGCGCCAATTAAAAACCAAGCTGTATTTATGTATGAATTCAGTCAATGCCCTTGAAGCCATACGCTTTTATGTCTCTTTTGCTTGCACCTTTGCCTTCGCTGAGCGGGAATTAATGGAAGGAAATTCAAAGATTATTCGTTTGATTTCCCGTGATGAGAATTTACACCTGACCTCCACCCAACACATTTTAAACCTGTGGGCCAAAGGCAAAGACGATCCGGAAATGGCCGAAATAGCCATTGAATGCAAAGACCAAGCCATTGAAATATTCATGAATGCTGTTGAGCAAGAAAAACAATGGGCCGAGTACCTGTTCCAACATGGCTCCATGATAGGGTTGAATAAGGATATTTTGTGCCAATATGTGGAATTTATCGCCAATCATAGAATGTCAGCTATAGGTTTCGGACAACCCTTCGATATTAAAAGCAATCCCCTGCCGTGGATGAATAATTATCTAAATTCGGATAACGTACAGGTCGCTCCTCAGGAATCCGAAATAAGCTCCTACCTGGTGGGACAGATTGATTCAGAAGTGAATGCCGGCGATTTTGGTGATTTCGATTTATAGTTGCCCGCTATGAGCCCTTTAAAAGATAGTTTTGTGATCCACATCAAAGAGCACAAATCTGTCTTACAACAGCCTGCCTGCACCCTGTTAGAAAGTATCGAGAAACATGATATCGAGGTGCACTACGCCTGTCGGGAGGGCTTTTGTGGCTCATGCAGGACCAAACTTATTAGCGGTCAGGTTAAATACACCATCGACCCCCTGGCGTATATGGACGATGATGAGATCCTACCCTGCTGCTGTGTACCGCTGTCGGATATTGAGATAGAGTTGAGCTGATCACTCAATGAGAATGCGTCCACCGATTTTAGAGCAAGGCGTTGATATTCAGCAATAGCCGTTCCCTTTCAAGTAGCGAGAACGCAGAGCTAAAGTAATGGCATTAAAAACTCAGCTCGATAGCTTGATTGAACTGATTCACGGCAGACAAAAACGCTGTACCATCAAGGGGTCCGCATTCATTTACAGCCGTTTTTTTAGCATCATACGCTAGGAAAAAAACCGCAAATTAATTTGCGTTTTTTTGTTCAAATTGCACGTGCATACAACTATATTAATTCACCAGCTGGTATTCATCACGCAAAATAGCGATAATTTCTGCTTTGGGATTATCACTCAATTCGATTTTTTTACCGGTTATTTTTTCCGCTATTTGGGTATACGTAGCAGAAATTTGCATTAATACCGCTACCGGCAAAGCGTTATCTTTGGCTAAAGCGTTGCGCTCAATCATACGCTCTTTGTTCAACAGGATATCCGGATCCGGAAAATGCTTAAGCAGCAGTTGCCGAAAACCTTCCTTGGAGTTTTCTATTATTTCGCCTTTATCGTAAGCAGCTTTATCCCAAATTCTTGACGAATCCGGAGTCCCTACCTCATCCATGTAGATAAGCTTGTCCTGACCTTGTGTGTCTTTGACATAACCAAATTCAAATTTGGTATCAACAAATATTTGCCCCACTTGGGCTAATGCGTCGCTGATCACATTAAATCCTTGCGTTAACAGGCGCTCGTATACGGCAATATCTTGTGGTGAGTTAAAGTTGAAGGCTGGGTAATTTTGTTCGATATTATACTGGGAGACATTAACATCATCCGCTTCGGGTACGCCTGGAATACCTTTAAGCACACCTTTAGTCGATGGGGTGATCAGCAGTTCGGGTAATTTACTGTCACGGCTTAACCCCTCAGCGAGTTTGATACCGCAAAAAGTCCGTTCACCTTGTTCATATGCCCGCCACATTGAGCCGGTAATATATTGGCGACAAATGGCTTCAATCATCACCGGACGTGCTTTTTGCACAATCCATACTAGTGGATGGGGAATATCCAAAATATGGCTATCAGCCAGACCCTGTTGTTTAAATAACTCAAACCAGTGATTGGAGATGGCATTTAAGGCTGCCCCTTTACCAGGGACGCCGCGCATATCTCCCTCACCGTGCCAGATGCAATCAAAGGCAGAGATTCGATCGCTTATCAGCATGATGGCCAGGGGCGTATCCAGGGGGACAGGATAGCCTTTTTGCTGGATGAGCCTACGGCTATCCTGCTCGGTTAACCAATAGACAGAACGAACCTTGCCGCTATGCACGGGTAAATCCGTCCGTATAGGCAAATCATCATTAACGGCGAGAACTTTATCGGCCAAGCTCATAGGGATCCTCGAAGGTGTTAAAAGGGCAAAGAAGACCAGTATAGTGGCTCGGGTAACGTGTTGGCCCCTTTACCACTAAACTGGTTGTACATACCAATAGGAATTAAATATCCAGATTGTCGTCGGCCATGACCCTGGAAAAGGTTTCATACAGTGCCGCCAGCTTGTCCTGAGTAAAGGCTTTATTATCTGAATCCAGTAGGGTTAAGGTGCTTTTGTCATCCAACTCGCTCATTTTAAAGCGGTATTCGTCTTTTGTTAATGGCAAGGCATTAGCATCACTGGACCATAAAGAGCTCCACCACCCGCTTTGAGTACCGTTATATTTGACAAATAACAAGCCATTGGATTGATCATAATCTTTAACATCAAAGCCAAGTTTACGCAGTACCAATAATACCCGAGGCCAGGCAGTATCATAATTTGCATCGATGACAAAGGCTGGCGAACCATCTTCATCAAGGCCTAACTCCAGCTTCGCACCTCGGCGAATCTCACGGATACGTTGCGCAGTAGCGACCCGAATTTGATATTCGTAATGGCCGATAACCTTGTTTAATATGTCGACTTCGTTGGTTCTGACGTCGGTGTCATCCATTTTGGCTACGACATCTTTGCCTTGTACTTCCTGGTAATCGAGTAAACGCACATGTAATGCAGCGGTTCTGCCATGAGGCTTCATATCAAGGGTGAATTCAAAACGCTGACTGATGCTTTTTTCAACAGTTGACCAAGAATACCAATGATCATCCAAGGTTTCGGTTATCACCATCCAGTCGGTGATCAGCACTTGTTTTTGTTTATCGAAACTTCTTATACCAATTAACTGCTCTTCCAGAAAGCTCAGTAAAGAATTCCAGATAGTCGTGTCCAGCGCTTGGCTATCATCTACTTGATCAAATAATACCGTCGCTTCTTTGCTCCCATCGTCTACATGAGAGCCGCTAACGAGGGGTAACACCAGGGATGGCGCCACAACTTTTAATTTTTTACCAAGCATATCCTGCGGTGCATCTTTACCTAGAGGTGGCAGGGTATAGGCACGGCTAAATTTAGGCCTATCAACATCTTGTGGTACCTGAAATTCTTGTCCAGGCTGTTCTTTTACGTAATCAAAATCACCACTGGCGATTTGTCTTTCTTCTACAGAGCTACAGGCTGTCAGACAACCCACAACTAATATGCCGCCAACAAAAAACTTATGTGTCATGCTATCTCCTTAAGATAATACGCCAGAACTGCGCATGACTTGTTCGATATGTATTTGGCTTTCAAGTTCCGATTCAATTAGCGGTAAACGCAAAAATGCCGTCTGAATAAGCCCCATTTTGTATAGTGCCCACTTTGGTAGCACCGGATTGGGTTCAATAAATAGCGCGGTATGCAAGACTGCTATTTGGCTATCAATTTGTTTGGCTTTGGCAAAATCTCCCGCTAGGGCGGCCTCACACATCTGTGCCATTTGCTTGGGAACAATATTAGCTGACACAGAAATAACACCATGGCCACCGGCCAGCAGAAATTCACAACTGGTGACGTCATCACCACTTAAAAACAAAAAGTCTTCAGGTACCAATGCTTGAGTTTGTTTAAGTCTTTCAATATCACCGGTGGCATCTTTCAAGCCAACAATTTTAGGATGAGTGGCCAGTTCAGCTACCGTTTCGGGTAACATATCGGCCACAGTACGGCCGGGTACGTTGTACAACAATACCGGTAAATCGGTGGCATCCGCTATGGCCCTGAAATGGGCGACCATGCCTTTTTGCTGTGGCTTGTTGTAATAAGGCACCACGCTTAAGAAACCATCTATGCCCGTATCAGCCATTTGCTCACTTAGGAAGATAGCTTCCGAAGTGGAGTTGGCACCACTACCAGCAAGCACCGGAATTTTACCGTCAGCAAATTCCACCATACGTTTGACGACTTCGATATGCTCATCAAATGGTAAGGTAGCAGATTCACCTGTAGTACCCACGGCAATTAATCCATGACTACCATTTTTAATATGGAAATCGACGAGTTTTTTAAGCGATATATAATCTATTGCCCCAAAGCTGTCCATCGGGGTGACTAACGCAACGTAACTACCAGTAAACATGCCTACTCCTAAAAAATTAATGGCTAATGGTAATAAGCATAACGGCTAAAAACAAGCAATGAATCGCCAGAATCGAAAAGCAGCCGTGAAACTGGAAATATAGGGTGATTTTCAGGTATGTTATATGGATCTTAAAAGGAAAAATAATTAGTAAAAATGAAGCAACAATTGATCATTACCATATTGGGCGCCAATAAAGTCGGCATTTTAAGTACCTTAGCAGACGCAGTAAGCGAGAGCGGTTGCAATATACTGGATAGCCGCCAGGCAGTGTATGGACAGGATTTTTCCTTAACTATGATTGTCGAGGGCACGCCCAGTGCCATAGTGCGAGTAGAACTGGCCATACCCGTTAGTTGCCAACAGAATGATCTTTTGTCGATGATGAAGCGCACCAAACGCCACTGTAAACAAAATCTTGAGCATCTGGCTGATGTGGAATTCTCCGGAGTCGATGCCCTTGGGGTAATCAAACAGGTGACCCACTTTTTTTCCAAATATAATGTTACCGTCAGTGCTTTGCGCTTGAAAACCCTGCAATCTGAGCCAAAAGGGGAGGATTTGGTCAAGTGTAAAATGGTAGTCAGCATGCCCCATGATATACAATATAGTGAATTTGATGCGCAATTTACCGCCCTGTTAAATGATCTTAATTTGCAAGGTGCAATTAAACAAAACCATTAACCAGCCCTTCTGGCTGCTCAAAGACTAAAGGATGCATATGAACAGATTAGCCGCCGGTGATCAGACACCTAATTTTGCATTGCCAGATCAAAACGGCAACACCATTAACTTGCAAGATTACAGCGGAAAAAAAGTGCTGGTGTATTTTTACCCCAAAGCCATGACCCCTGGCTGTACCGTCCAGGCACAGGGCCTCAGAGACAGTAAATCAGCTCTGGACGAACATAATTTAGTGGTATTGGGGATAAGCCCTGATCCCGTTAAGCGTTTACCTAAATTTATCGAAAAAGAGCAGCTTAATTTCACCCTACTGGCAGATGAGGATCACCAGGTTGCCGAGCAATTTGGGGTCTGGGGTCTCAAAAAATTCATGGGAAAAGAATACGACGGAATACATCGCATCAGTTTTTTAATCGATGAAACAGGTCAGGTCGAAAAGGTATTCGATAAATTCAAGACCAAGGATCACCACCAGGTGTTATTGGATTATCTGAACAGCTAACCTATACCCAAGTAATCCGCCAAGGGCGTATTGACCGGATAGTCAGTTCGCCCTTGGCGATGATTATGGTAACAATGGATCATCCTGCTGGGCAATGCCTGGCCCTCCCCATGCATTGATCACCGCCTTAACAAGTGTGGCCAGAGGAATAGCAAAAAATACGCCCCAGAAGCCCCATAACCCACCAAAAAATAACACTGCAATGATGATATAAACCGGATGCAAGCTAACCGCTTCTGAAAACAATACCGGCACCAGCACATTGCCGTCAACCGCCTGTATCACCCCATAAGCAATAAACAGATACCAAAATTCCGGCGTCACACCCCACTGAAATAGCGCCACCATAGTCACAGGTATGGTTACCACCGCCGCGCCTATATAGGGTATCAAAACCGAAAATCCAACCAGCACGCCCAGCAATAAAGCATAACGTAAATCCATAAGCGCAAAAGTCACAGTCGAGACAGTCCCTATTATCACTATTTCGATCACTTTACCGCGAATATAGTTGGCAATTTGTGAATTCATTTCAGTGCCAACCTGTTTAATCAAGCGGCGCTGGGTAGGCAGCAAAGGAGTCAGATTGTCCATCAGCAGGACTTTATCCTTAAGCATGAAAAATACCATTAAAGGCACCAAAATCAGATAAATCAGTAAAGACGCCAGACTGCTTAAGGAACTTACCGATGCAGATAGTAATTGTTGCCCAAGGGCCACGATACGATCATTAACCCCTTCCAACATGTCCTGAATATTACCCAGTTGCACAAAATCCGGATATTGTTCAGGCAGGCGTAATAGCCAGATCTGACCTTGAGCCCAAATCTGTGGCATCTCACTGATTAAATTAATACTCTGTTGAGTGATAACAGGCACCAGACTGATAAAGGTAAGAATACTAATGGCTATAAAACTAAATATCACCACACTGCAGGCATAGCTGCGCCCTAAACCCATGCGTGTTAACTGGCTGACCGGCCAGTCGAGTAAATAGGCAATAACGGCTGCGACCAATACGGGCATCAGTATTTCGCCCCAAATCGCCAGCAAAATGGAAACAACCAGGAGCATGACCAACAACATCACAGAATCGGGATCGGAAAACTTACGTTTGTACCAACGTTCAAACACACTAATCATTTAGGCTCTCTATAAAGTAATACAATTCAACACTCAGATTAATTCTCCCCAACCGCTAAATTTAATGCCTGGCGGCCAGAAACTAGCAGAATTGACAACATTTATCTGCATGCTTATTTTATCGCAGCATATTATATTGACTCGCCCCTAAAGATAAGTCTTTTCACTGCAGAAGAGACAAAATTGCACGATCACTTTGTAGTAATACAATGTGTACCGATAGACCTGAGTAATAGATAAATGGTAACTTGGCTTATTTACATTGGAATCCCCTGTCATTTATGTCTCTTTTTGACAAGATGGATCAGTTTTTTTTAAGCTATAAAAGGGAATAAAATAAACCGATGTCATTGCCACAAAAATACTTGCGTTGCTGGTTATATGCCACAATATTAATAAGTGTATCTGTGGATAAGGAACTAAATGCATAAGTGTGCGTTCATATCAGGGCAAGGCAATAGACTATGCATAACGCAGTTAGCGGATTTGAGTGACATGATTAAAACGACAAAAAAATATGCCAGATGTCTGCTTGTAAGCAGCATGGCGTTATTGATAACCCTCCCCGCTCAAGGTATCAATCAAAAAAATTACTTACCGGAAATAGGGGTAGTAGCATCTGGGGCGATAACCCTGGATAAAGAGATACAGATCGGTGATGTCTTAATGCGTCAATTACGCGCTCAGGCACCGATCATAAATGATCCTCTGTTGCAAGAATACATTCAGGATCTGGGTAATCGCCTGGTGGCTCAAGCTGACAATGTAAAATTTCCCTTTGAATTTTTCTTGCTCAATAGCCCAAGCATCAATGCATTCGCATTTTTTGGCGGCCATGTAGCTGTGCACACCGGCCTTATTTTTAGTGCCCAAAATGAAAGCGAGTTGGCATCAGTATTAGCCCACGAAGTCAGTCACGTTACTCAGCGGCATATCGCTCGTAGCATGCAAGCCAAACAAAAATCTTCACCGCTGCAAATTGCATCAGCTTTAGGTGGGCTGCTGCTTGCTATGGCCAATCCAGAGGCCGGTATTGCGGCTATGACTGCCGGCTCAGCTGCATCCGCACAAGCCGCTATCAACTACACCAGACAAAATGAAAAAGAGGCCGATAGTATCGGTATTCGTATATTAGCTCAGGCCGGGTTCGATCCCAGTGCCGCAGGCACCTTTTTTGGCACCTTAGCCGAGAAATCCAGATTAAAGTCAAAAACCACAGCTTTTTTGCAAACTCACCCTTTGCCTGAGTCTCGGGTCGCGGATGCCAGAACACGGGCCGCACTCTACCAGACTGGGTTTATAGCAGAAAGTCTAACCTTTCACCTGGCAAAAAGTAGAATACTGGCTCGTTATTACGGGACGCCAGACAGTAATATCGCTTATTTCAAAGACCTACTGGACAATAAGCGCTACGAGTTTGAACAAGCCCCCGCTTATGGTTTGGCCCTATCCTACTTAGGAGCAGAGCAATATAGCGCGGCGCAAGAGATCATCGATCGCTTATTACACAGCGATCGGGACAACCTGTTTTATTTAGATACCTATACGGATATCGCCCTGGCAACCAATAATAACCAAGGGGCAATTGATATTCTCAGTGCTCGGGCCAAAAACACTCCACATAATAGGGTATTAACTTTAAATTTAGCCAATGCCATGGTTAAGAATAATCAGTTTAGTGATGCTATTCGCCTGCTCAAAGACTACTTGTTGATAGAGCCAAACAACATATTGGCCCACCAAATACTCTCCGATGCCTATGGACAAAGCCAGCAAAAACTGGAAATGCACCAAACTAATGCCGAAGTCTATGCCCTGGCGGCATCCTATCCCCGGGCTATTGATGAGCTGCATAGTGCTTACAATTATGCCAGTAGCAGGGAGTTAGAAAAGCAGCGCATTCGAGCACGAATTGGACAATTCAGAGCATCACAAGCTCGAATGGAGGCCCTCTAGATACGTGATCGCTTGGTTGAGGGATTCAGCGCTTTGTTCACCCAATAATTGTTTGGCAACCGAACCATCTGGTGCGATCAGAAAGGTCGCTGGCAGACTCCTGGGTTTGAGCATGGGAAGTGGCTGTTTCACCCTGGCAATTAGTGGAAACTGAATATCAAATTTTTGCTGCATGTCCGTCAGTTCTTGATCTGAGGCGGGATCAAAACTGATGGCAAACAATTTAATCTGCGGATTATTTTGCTGATAAAATTCATTGAGCTGGGGGATTTCCCGTAAACAGGGAGCACACCACTGAGCAAAATAATTCACCACCACCCATTTACCTTGCAAATTTTGCCACTGGTAATCCCGGCCATCAAGTGTAGTAAAGTCAGGTCGTTGGGCATTAAACGCCAACACACCTGCCCCTAACGCTATAATACTCAATACTATGAATAAAGATTTTTTTAACAATGTCATGCATTTCCTTTACGTGATTGCCTAAGTCGATAGAATATCCCTATAAGCAAAAATTTACAGCAGAAATATCCCCATGAATGACTTTACTATTTTACATAACCCCCGCTGTTCAAAAAGCCGCCAAACATTGCAATTGCTGCAAGAGAATAATATACAACCTAAAGTGGTGGAATATTTGAAAACCCCGCCCTCAATTGCACAACTGGGCAATATTTTAACTATGTTGGCCATAACCGATCCACATCAGTTAATGCGTAAAAGTGAACCTGAATATAAGGCGCTCAATATCGATAGCGCCAGTATGTCTGTTGATGAGCTTATACGGCTTATGCACCTTACACCCAAACTAATTGAACGCCCTATTGTTATCAGGGGATCGTTGAATGATGTGCACAGTAAAGCGGTAATTGGCCGTCCACCACAAAATGCGTTGAACTTATTATGATAGGGCCCGTACTAGTCCTGTATTACAGTCGCAATGGTGCTACCAAAAATATGGCAAACAAAATCGCCCAAGGCATAGAATCACAAGGTCTAAACGCGATGTTACGCACTGTGCCAGAAGTATCAACCGGCCTCCAGCCAGATAAAGCAAGTGTACCTGAGACCGGTGATCCCTATGTTAGCCAGCAGGACCTGGTAGATTGCAGTGGCTTGGCATTAGGCAGCCCCACCCGCTTTGGCAACATGGCCGCCGCACTTAAATACTTTATTGATAGCACCAGTAGCCAATGGTTATCCGGGGCCTTAGCGGGCAAACCAGCGACTGTATTTACCTCTACAGGAAGTTTACACGGTGGCCAGGAATCAACGTTATTGACCATGATGCTACCCTTGCTGCATCACGGTATGCTAATCTCAGGTTTACCCTATACGATCCCACAATTACATTCCACCCAATCCGGCGGCAGCCCTTATGGCGCCACCCACCATGCACAAGGTCAACATGAAACCAAACTCACCGAAGACGAGCGCATATTGTGCCTGGCTCAAGGACAACGCCTGGCTTTACTGGCTCAAAAACTTGGATAATTTATGAGACTCAATACTCAATTTTACCAACGCCTTGCTTTAAGCAGTTATTTTCTGCTCATTAGCTGGTTGCTGATTTGGCACTTTGCCTTGACGGTAGATAAAAACACGTCCACTACTTTTACATTGCTGTTTTGGATCCTGCCTGTATTGCTTCCCTTGAAGGGCTTGCTACAGGGCAAACCTTATACCTATGCCTGGACCAATTTCATTGTCATGTATTACCTGATGCATGGCTTGACTGCTGTGTATGTCCTAGAGAATGAAAGGCTGTATGCCGCCATAGAAATACTACTATGCTGTGGATTATTCACAGGATGCAGCTTCTATGCGCGCCTGCGCGGCAGAGAGCTGGGTACGGGGATCAGAAAACTCAAAGAAGAGTTGCAAGAAGAAAAAGAAATATTTGAAACTCACATTACGGCGCAAAATCAAGTCAAGCAAAAAACACAAAAGCCTGCTAAACCCTAGCCACGATTAGCAGCTAAAATATTTGGTAGACCTATATATATTCTGACACCTTATTCGGTATCAGAATATATAGTGCCATTATGTTGCCTTCAGTGTGCAGTATATTGGCCCTATTCCCCTGACTTTAACAACAAACACTCGTCATTGCCTTTAGCGTTATTGTAAACCCGCTTTTTAAGGCAACGTTTTGGCTTTATTCGCCCTTAATTTGTGTGGGAGTCGCTTACAAAACGCGGTAATTAGGTAAACTCGGCAAGCAAATCTTAGCCACAATGACAGGAAAAAGCGTGATTAAAGTGAGGAATGCCAAGCTTGCCTGGCAGTTTTGTCTCATAGGCAACCGTTGTATCGGATAATACCGTTAGAGCTCTAAAACCTGTTTTACAAAGGGAATAGTCAATTTACGCTGTTGCTGTAAAGACAATTCGTCCAATTTATCCAGGGTACTCATCAAAGCCGGCATATCTCTTTGCCAGTGATTTACCAGGTACAGGGCTACTTTGTGTGGCATATTCAAGCCCCTCTGCCGGGCGCGAGTCAGCAAAGCGATACAGCGTTCTTCATCAGATAAGCCCTGCAGATTATAACTTACCCCCCAGGAAAAACGGGAAGCCAAATCAGGGAGCTGTAAGTCCAAAGACTTTGGACCACTGTTAGCACATACCACTACATGGCTTTTACCTTGCTCTTTTACCCTATTGAGTAAATCAAATACGGCTACCTGCCATTCCATAGACCCACTTAATGCTTCGGCATCGTCCAAACAAATAAGCTGACTGTGCTCCAGGCCATCTAATACTGCTGTGGTAAATTCACCTTTTTCCTTAAAATTCAGATAAACGGCATCTATCTGTACAGATTGAGCCTTATGACATAAAGAAAACAGTAGATGACTCTTGCCTACGCCATGATCGCCACTAATAAAGGTCAACCAAGGTTCAGAAGCTTTATTTGTGCTTTGGCTCAGCAGGCTCTTTAATTTGTGCAGTAACTGAAAATTTTCACCCACAACAAAACTATCGAACGTTTCAGTGTCGCGCAGGTTTACCGCCAGGGATAATTGTTTGGTCATTATAATACCCAGATGAACTCCAAAGTCTGCTTGTCCAGGCCAAATTCGTTGACGGGTTTGAGTCTATTATCCAGGCTCATAGCATTAACAAAATCATCAATGCTACCCAGTAAATCCAACTCAAAAGTAGCGACCGGCCCCTGGAGCATGATTAGCGATGCTTTGTTGACCACACTTAAGCTATCCAAAAAATTTACGATGTTGGCATAGTGTTGTAACGAACCAAGGTTCATTATCTTAACATTGGTTTTAAGTGCACTGGGGTCGAGTTTACTGATATCGATAGCATAACGCGCCGCCAGATTATCGGCCAGAGCATCAATCACTGCCTGGATGGTCAATTCAGGCGAGGCTTGTTGTACTTGCCCGGATAACAAACGGCCCCCGTAAAGCATAGTCCAGTCAGCTTTCCACCGCTCAAAGTACACAGGGGTGTTTATATCGCCAGAAACAGATGATTGATAGAGTCGTGCAGACAAAACATTCTTTACCCCATATCGTTCGCTGGCTTGAGCGAGTTGTTGCACAAAGCCCCCCCAAACATCATAGCTATTGACCTGTTGTAAATCGTCCAGATCTAGCAGGGGATTCACCACCTGTATACCTCGGGTAGCAGCGGCGACATAGGTTTGCGCCAGAAGGTTGGGATAATCAGATTCAGTGACTAGTTGTCTCTGTCCCGATGACGGGTCTTTTACCACAAACCATAAAATAGTGTCAGGACGGCGTTTATCCCAAATGGGAAAACCCGCATCGCGGATCATTTTATCTAACCGCTGATCATCAAAACTCACCACAAAATACAACTGTTCATTACTTTGTTCAAATCGATAGGTATGAATAAAATCTTTGGCGCGTTTTACCTCTTGTTTAATTTGCTCACTGGCCAATAACTGTTTAGTACCACTGACTTTGACCAACACTTGTTTAAACCCGTCACGTACAGCCACTTCTTGGCTTTTCAAGGTTTGATCGGGAATTGCCACACGCGCCTCATACAAGTCATGCATAACTGAAGCGTTAACCGGCAGCAGCACACTACACAAAATAGCTATAAACACGCTTAATGCGAATCGAGATTTTAACGTTGCGAACATAGTTCCATACAGCTCCAAATAGCGCGGATGCCTATTGTCATTGATCTAGGTACAAATTTCACCTTTTGTTTGATCAACCATAATTAGGCCGTTAACCAAATTGAATGGATTTTGTGTACCTTTTAACTTTCTGACCTGATAAAATCCGTAATCATTTTTGCATTTTCCTCCTTATAAAGGTAATTACGTGACCGATAATAAACCCTCCTTAAGCTACAAAGATGCAGGTGTCGATATAGATGCAGGCAATCAACTTGTTGAACGAATTAAATCAGTCAGTAAGAAAACTCATCGCCCCGAAGTAAAAGGCGGATTAGGCGGATTCGGCGCATTGTGCTCATTACCTACCAAGTATCGTAACCCGTTATTAGTATCCGGAACCGATGGTGTAGGTACCAAATTACGTTTGGCCATGGACTTAGGCAGACACGACACCATAGGCATTGACTTGGTTGCGATGTGTGTCAACGATTTGATTGTACAAGGTGCCGAGCCGTTATTTTTCCTTGATTATTATGCGACAGGCAAACTTGATGTGGATACCGCAGCCAAAGTGGTAACAGGTATAGGTAAAGGATGTGAATTGTCCGGATGCGCCCTGATTGGCGGAGAAACTGCTGAGATGCCAGGTATGTATCATGGTAACGATTATGACGTGGCGGGTTTCTGCGTTGGCGTAGTAGAAGCAGACGACGTTATCGATGGCAGTCGGGTGAAAGCGGGAGACACTCTTATTGCATTAGGCTCATCAGGCCCTCATTCCAATGGTTATTCACTGGTACGTAAAATACTTGAAGTATCTAGCAGTGATCCTGACGAAATACTGGATGGCAAATCCCTGGCCGATCACTTACTTGAACCTACCCGTATCTATGTTAAAAATGTGTTGGCTATGCTTGAGCAAGTGCAAGTCAGTGCTATTACGCATATAACCGGTGGCGGTTTTTGGGAAAACATTCCCCGGGTTTTACCCCCAGGTACCAAAGCGGTGATCGATAAAAGCAGCTGGCAATGGCCCAGCATTTTCACCTGGCTACAAGACAAGGGCAATGTGTCCACCCACGAGATGTACCGCACCTTCAACTGTGGTGTGGGCCTGATCATCGCCTTACCTGAAGATAAAGCTCAACAGGCCCTGACGATATTAGCCGAGTTAGGCGAAAACGTATGGAAGATAGGCCAAATAGAAGATACGAATGACGATCAGCAAGTAGAGATTTGCTAGGTGGGTAATGAGCAAAAAATAGCATCAATAGTCGTCTTGATTTCAGGCCATGGCTCGAATTTACAGGCGCTTATCGACGCCATAGATGAACAGAAAATTCCGGCTAAGATTGTAGCGGTCTTTTCCAATCAAAAGGATGCATACGGTTTACAGCGTGCCCAAAATGCCGATATACCGGTTATATCTATTGACCATACGTCATTTGCCAGCCGTGATGAATACGATGCACACCTTAGTCAGGAAATACAGAAATATTCTCCTGACCTGTTGGTTTTAGCTGGATTTATGCGTATCTTAAATGATGAGTTCGTTGAAAACTTTGCGGGGCGAATGTTAAACATTCACCCCTCTTTGTTGCCCAAATACAAAGGATTGCACACACACCAGCGAGCCATAGAGGCAAACGATGCTGAACACGGTGCATCTGTACACTTTGTTACCCCCAAGCTAGACGATGGTCCGGTGATATTACAATCAAAGGTTCCGGTTTTTGCTCAGGAAACAGCGACAGAACTGGCATCACGCGTTCAAGAACAAGAACGTAAAATGTACCCGTTAGTAGTCAAATGGTTTTGCCAGAAAAGGCTAGTAATGCTTAATAATAAGGCATATTTAGATGGAAAAGAAATTCCACTGTGCGGTTATGCCGCAGATTAATAAAGGGTGGTTAGCGCTGGTATTGTCATTATTGACAGCCAGTGCTGTAGCGTCAACCTTGCCAACTTTTGAGGCTGAGTACACCGCTTACCGCTATGGCAAAAAACTGGGCTATGCACTTTTAAGCCTAGAGGCTTCAGAGCACAAAAAAAATAGCTATCGTCTTGAGTACTATTCTAAAGTCTCATTGTTTTATCTGTCCGATAAACGCAGCGAAATCAGCACGTTTGAATACAAGGATAATACCTTTACGCCGCAAGACTACCGTTTTACCCGCACCGGCACCGGCAGCAACAAAAGTACTAATGTGTTGTTTGATCAAGCCTCAGGTAAAATTGTGGTGGATAAGGAGCCCGCTTTCGATTGGTTGGGGCAATTTGACAACCAAATCTACCGTTTAGACATGCAAAAGAAACTCGCCCAAGGGCAAACCGATTTTACTTATCAGGTGATTAATTATCGTGGCGACGCCAGGGAATATAACCTTAAAGTGATGGGTAAAGATCAATTGACTCTGCCCTATGGCACACTGGAAGGGATCAAAGTAAACATCGTTCGCATCAACTCCTCCCGGGAAACCTTTGCCTGGTTTTCGCCGCAACTGAATTATCAATTGGTACGCCTGCAACAATTTAAAGATGATAAAGAACAAGGCGATATACAACTCAAATCTTTTGAGCTTACAAAATAGATTATCCGCTTAAGTATTTACCGGTTACCTCCTAACCGGTAAATACCCCACAGGCTATCCTCTAGCTTGCTTTTTTCCCAACATATTTAATTTTTAATTGAAATATAATGGGTTACACTTATTTAAGCAGTTGGTACTTGATATTTATTAAACAAAATAATATTGTTAACATTCTGGTCAGACCTCTAACGGACTTTTTATGCAAACATTTATTTGGTTACTTATTCTACTCGCCACCGTCGGTGCGGTGAGTTACTTTCGAATGAAGCTATTTAACGCCACCCTGATCGTGGCCATAGTGATGCTGGTAGGCAGCTTTCTAGGCATGGTCGGCGCAGTGCTTTGGCTGCTTTTTCTCATTATCGCCCTGCCCCTTAATATTGAATCTATCCGCAAAAAACACATGACAACGCCAATACTGGATATGTACAAGAAGATCATGCCAGAGATGTCCAGCACCGAAAAAGATGCCATAGATGCAGGTACGGTTTGGTGGGATGGTGAGATTTTCAGCGGCAATCCTAACTGGCATGCATTGCATCGTATCCCTCAGGCACGCCTCACCAGCGAAGAACGGGAATTTTTGGAAGGGCCAGTAGCCGAAGTCTGTCGCATGGCCAATGACTGGGATATTACCCACAAACGTGCAGATTTATCTCCCCAGGTATGGCAATTCCTCAAAGATAACAAGTTTTTTGCCATGATCATCAAAAAGCAATATGGCGGTTTAGACTTCTCTGCTTATGCCCAGTCCCGGGTGCTACAGAAACTCTCAGGTGTCAGTGCGGTACTATCCACAACCGTTGGTGTACCTAACTCTTTAGGCCCCGGTGAGCTGTTGCAACACTACGGTACCAAAGAACAACAAGACCATTATCTGCCACGTTTGGCCACAGGGGAAGAAATCCCCTGTTTCGCCCTGACGGGTCCAGAAGCCGGCTCCGATGCGGGCTCGTTGCCTGACAGCGGCATCGTCTGTAAAGGTCAGTGGGAAGGTGAAGAAGTGATCGGTATGCGCCTTACCTTTGATAAGCGTTACATCACCCTGGCGCCCGTCGCCACAGTTATTGGCTTGGCCTTTAAAATGTTTGATCCCGACGGCTTGATTGGCGAGAAAAAAGAACTGGGCATCACCTGCGCCATGCTACCCAGAGATACCGAAGGGCTGGAGATTGGCAATCGCCATTTCCCCTTAAATGTCCCTTTTCAAAATGGACCACTGCGGGGCACTGACATTTTTGTACCTCTGGATTATATTATTGGCGGCGTGGAAATGGCAGGACAAGGCTGGCGTATGCTGGTGGAATGTTTATCCGTAGGCCGATGTATTACCCTGCCCTCGGCCTCTGCTGGTGGCGCCAAAAGTTTAGCCCTGGCCACCGGTGCTTATGCTCGTATTCGTCGCCAATTCAAACTGCCCATAGGTAATATGGAAGGTATTGAAGAAATGTTAGCTCGTATAGGGGGAAACGCCTATTTGATGGATGCCGTCACCAGTTTGACCACTAAAGGTGTAGATTTAGGCGAAAAACCCTCGGTTATCTCCGCCATTTGTAAATACCATTTAACCGAAAAGATACGTCAGCTGGTTAACGATTCCATGGATGTTCATGGGGGCAAAGGGATCATGCTCGGGCCAAACAACTATTTAGGCCGGGCATACCAAGGTGCCCCCATTGCGATCACCGTTGAAGGGGCAAACATCTTAACCCGTAATATGATGATTTACGGCCAGGGCGCCATGCGCAGTCACCCCTTTGTACTAAAAGAACTATACGCCGCCAATAATCCAGACAGCGAACAAAGCCTGGATGAATTCGACGACGCATTATTTGGTCATATAGGCTTTGCTGTCAGTAATACCTTTCGCAGTATCTGGTTTTCACTCACAGGCGCTATATTTGCAGGTGCCCCTTTTGATGATGAAACCGCCCATTATTATCGCTCCATGCAACGTTACAGCACCAACTTAGCTTTATTGTCAGACGTGGCCATGGGTCTGTTGGGCGGCGAATTAAAACGCCGCGAACGCATTTCTGCGCGCCTGGGCGATATTCTCAGTTATCTGTACTTAGGCTCAGCCGTACTGAAACGTTACGACGATCAGGGACGCTTAAAAGATGATTTACCCCTGGTACACTGGGCGATGCAAGATACCCTGTCTAAACTGGAAGTTGCCCTGACTGAATTGCTCAACAACTTCCCGTCCAAGGTGATAAGCACTGTGCTCAAGTTGCTGGTGATACCCTTTGGCCCAACCTACACCCGTCCATCTGATAAGCTGGATCACAAAGTCGCCGACATATTACAAACCGATTGTGCAGCCCGGGCCCGTCTTGGTGAAGGCCAGTACTTCGGTGATAGCGAATGTCTAATGGGCGATCTGGAATTGACTTTCAGGGATGTACTTGCCAGCGAACCTTTGTTTGACAAGGTGTGTAAGGCGGCCAAAGTGCGACTGCCTTTTACCCAACTTGATAAGGTGGCAGCAAAAGGCCTGGAGCTTGGCGTTATTACCGAGCAGGAGGCAGATTTGCTACGCAGAACCGAAGCAGGTCGGTTACGTACAATCAACGTAGATGATTTTGATCCTGCAGAGTTGATAGCCAACACCGCCGCACAATAATCTGCGGCAGGTCTGACATAAAAAATAAAAGAAAAAACCGCTCTAAACCAGCGGTTTTTTTATGACTCAGGGCCATCCTCGGCACATCTAAGAGCAAGCACTTGAAACCACAGCAGTGGTTAACGTTAACCACTGCGTTTGAAAAACACTTTTATTATGCAGCGGTAGCAGAATTAATGTGAATGCCTTTAAGCGCCATACCCAGTATCAAAGGCTAAGGGGTATGGGCACCTCAAACCCCTAATAGTCGCCTTAGGTACCCTTTTGGAGTATTACGTGGCCAAAATCCAAAAACATTATCATTTTTACTTTTTATTACCTTATAGCCCAACTTGATGAGAAATTTACACTTAAGGGTGCTTCACTAACAGAGGTCTCCAATAAAGTCGTCTTATTAGTATCCTTAATTAAGCCTTTATTGACTGTAAAAACTATAGATTTTTGTAGTCAAAGGTCACCTTTTTTAATAAATCATGTCTATTAGTAAAGCGATCCATTAATTTTTCAATTGAGTCGTTTTCCACAAAAATATCTTTGCTTTCTAAAAACGCTTTATTATAAATTTTAGACACTGAGCGTTCACCAAGGTCACAGGCTAACGTCACAACATGCTGTTTTTTACCCCCTTTTAATGGACCAAAATTAATCGCAGCATAAAACGCTGCGGCAACGTTAAGGGCACTAGAACTGCCTAATACCAGTGCATCTTGTTGGCGGACATAGTTAGCAATGGTAACAATATCACTATCGGGTAAGGTAATAGTATGGTCAACACAGGCCTGCCTGAAATTATTAACTAAACGCATAATACCAATTCCTTCGGTAAAAGAACCACCCGATGTTGCTGTATATGTTCCACTTTGCAAAAAATTATAAATTCCCGAACCATTTGGGTCTACGCAGATAGTATTGATGTCGGCGTTTTGTTCTTTTAAATATTTTGTCACACCACCAATTGTACCGCCCGTTCCGGCTGCACAAACAAAGATGCTCACTTCACCATTGGTTTGTTGGAAAATTTCAGGACCGGTATGTAAATAATGCGCATCGGCGTTGGCGGTATTTTCAAATTGGTTGGCCCACCAAAAGGTCGGGTTTTCATCCGCGATACGTTTTGCAGTATGATAAAAATGATTAGGGTTAGAGAACGGGCAGGCGTCGACTAAAATTAATTCTGCGCCATGGAGCGCAATCATTTGTTCTTTTTCTTTGGTTTGTCCTTTTGGCATAACAACCTTAAGACCAAAACCCAGTGACTTAGCAACGATTGCCAGGCCTATACCTGTGTTGCCGGCAGTTCCCTCAACTATGGTCATGCCTGGTTTAAGCGCGCCAGACTCCATTGCCGTTAATACCATTTGCAGTGCTGCGCGATCTTTTACCGTCCCCCCCGGATTTTGAAACTCACATTTAACGCTTATATCACATTGCGCCAAACGGCTTAAACTTGGAATGGTTAAAAGGTCAGTATTGCCGATTATTTCTGATAATTTATTCGCGTGACCATGTAAAGGCATAATTTAAATTCACTTACGTTTATATGATAGATAAGATTAAGAACGATATTAGCAATATTTAAAGAGGTTGACTTAAATGAATGCCATGACTAATTAATTTTCAGACCAAAATATCTTAACAATTTAGTGTTAAATTATTAAGCTAAAAGTCATCGTTAAATCGTCACAAGATGTTTTAGTCCACGTGTAATGGTCAAGTAAAACCATACTCGTATATAGGCGCTTATGCTCTGTTTTTTGCTTCATCAGGGGATAGGTAATGATCATACCTATACTCCCTGACTACATTGTCATATGTGAATATATACCTAAAATCATTGACGTTGCCGCTAGGCGGCAAAGGAAAT
>JBKEFM010000031.1:0-31988 GCA_046709505.1 Paraglaciecola sp.
TCCACAAATTATCAATGAATCGGGTAACGGTTTGAAAAACGAGAGGTATACTGTCGCCATGGCGCGCCAAGACGACCCCCATACAGCCAACCGGCAATTTTTTATTAATGTAAACGATAACGTTTCTCTGGATCCTGGTAAGGAATGGGGCTATGCGGTTTTCGGTTATGTGTTTGAAGGCAGCGAGACCCTGGATACCATATCCCAGGTTAAAACCGACTTCGACCCGACCTATGGCTGGGCGGATGTGCCGATAGAGCCTATTATATTGAAACGGGCCAGCGTTTTACCTCAGTTTTAAATGGTTAAGGCACAAACCGATTCAGATATACTCGTCGCCCTTGGAGACTCTATTTTCTCTATTGAACTAATTCGTCTTTCTATGTGGTGAGATATTGCTTTTGTAGCCTAGCGGCAACGCCAATAGTTGAATATAGAACATCATGCATTGTGATAGGAAAACGCCAGTACCTGGGAAATATCGTTTTCCTCCAATGCCAACATGATCAGGCGGTCGATGCCCACCGCCACCCCGGCACAATCCGGTAATCCTGCTTGCAAAGCCTCTAAAAAATGCTCATCTATACTCACCTGTTCCAAGTTATTGGCAGCGCGCTGCTTATTTTCATGGCGGAACCGTTGGCTCTGCTCCCTGGCATCCGCCAGTTCATGAAAACCATTGGCTAATTCCTTGCCTTGATAATACAACTCAAAACGCTGTGCCACCCTTGGGTCAACAGGACTGATCCTAGCAAGCGCGGCTTGGCTGGCAGGGAAATCATAGATAAAGCAGGGCACATTCTGGCCTATTTTGGGCTCAACATGCTGGCAAAACAACAGTTGTAAAAGCGTATCAATATTATCTTCCTGTGCACAAATATGGCCGTAGCCAAGCTCAGTGCCAAGGAATTTGACCTCCTTCAGGCTGGCACTTAGAGGGTCAAGTTGCAAAAACTGCTGGCAAGCCTGCTGATAGCTTATTTTATCCGCCGCTTTGCACCCCAGTACCATTTGCACCAATTCATTAAGCTCTGCCATTAGTTGCAGATGATCAAAACCCGGTCTATACCACTCCAGCATCGTAAATTCCGGATTGTGATTGCGCCCGACATCTTCATTGCGAAAGGCTTTACAGATTTGGAATATAGCCCCACTGCCAGCACATAACAGTCGCTTCATGGCATATTCGGGGGACGTTTGCAGGTACAGGTTTTGGCTTTTCCCTGAGGGAGGACAGCTAAATTCAGTTACAAAGGCTTGCATATGTAAGTCTGTCACCGTACTGCTACACAAGCTGGGGGTGTCCACTTCCCAGACATTACGCCTGGCAAAAAACTGACGGATTTGGCTAATAATTTGTCCGCGTTTTTGCAAGTTGGCAATAGAAGCACTGGGACGCCAATTTGACGAACTCGTATCTGACATGATTTACCTGACTTAGTATCAATAATTAAAGATTAAAAAAGTGAATAAGACGACCAGCGTTTTATATCCGTTGCCCTTGAAGGTTTATCATTGTTGGCGGCTTTCACCCCAATCACCTGGTAAGCCTAAGCTCAGGGATTTGTCCCCTGGTAGCCAGACTCCAACGCCAATAGTTTTGGATATATACCCAAGTGACCGCAAAGTGCAGACATCTGCGGGAACTCAGGCAGAAAACCAGTGAGGCCAACCATTGAAAAGGCAAGGCTGACTTGAAGATTTTCACAGCAATGGCCGAGAAAGAAAATAATTCTATCTTGAATATTATCCCCTCTGTGTTCTTTAGTGGTTTATACCCGTCTATCTTAACGCTGCAGCGTTGTTGGCTGCAACGCCAATGCTCTTGGCTATATACCAGAGATGCTTATTTTTGTACCCGGGACACGTATTCGCCACTGCGAGTATCAACTTTTACCACTTCACCGGTTTGCACAAAAAGGGGAATTCGTACTACCGCACCGGTTATCAGGGTGGCTGGCTTGCCACCAGTACCAGCCGTATCACCCTTGAGACCAGGATCGGTTTCGGTGACTTCCAATTCGACAAAGTTCGCCGGAGACACCACTATAGGTGCACCGTTCCACAAGGTTATTGTACAATTGTCGTTTTCAACCAGCCATTTTTTGTTGTCACCCAGGGCTTTCTCATCCGCTGCGATTTGCTCAAAGGTGTCATTATTCATAAAATGCCAGAATTCACCGTCTGTGTATAAATAGGACAATTCCATATCCAACACATCTGCGCCTTCAAAAGACTCGCCAGATTTAAAGGTTTTTTCCAAAGATTTGCCGGAAATTAATTTTTTTAATTTGACCCGGTTAAAGGCCTGGCCTTTACCTGGTTTAACATATTCGTTTTCAAGAATGTTGCAAGGTTCGCCGTCGAGCATTATTTTAAGGCCCGCTTTAAACTCATTTGTGCTGTAATTAGCCATGTGTCCCCGTAATGAATTAACGTAAAGAGTATCTAGTTGCTACAAATAATACCTAAAAAAGCGATTGCTGTAGAGAGTTACTGGCAAAAAGAACTGGCCAGTGCCTTTTCCGATCCGGCCAAGCTGCTTACCTTTCTCGGTTTTAATCCCCAAGACTTCGCGCCAGACATAGCCGCCCGACGTTTATTTGCCATGCGCGTACCTCGCCCTTTTGCGGCGCGCATGGCTAAGCAAGATATTAACGATCCCCTTTTTCGCCAGGTCTTTCCCCTCAGGGAAGAATTTGCCCAGGCTCCAGGTTATTCGTTAGACCCTTTGCAAGAGCAACAAAATAACCAACCCGGAGTCTTGCATAAATACCAGAGCAGAGTGTTATTGCTGGTCCGCGGTGGCTGCGCCGTCAATTGCCGTTACTGTTTTCGTCGCCATTTTCCCTATGGCGATAACCACCTTAACAAACAAGATTGGCTCGAAACCCTGGATTACATACGCAGCGATGAGAACATTAACGAAGTGATTTATTCCGGTGGTGATCCGCTGATGGCCAAAGATGACTTTCTTGCCTGGCTAACCGATGAAATCGAAAAAATTCCTCATATCAAGCGCATCCGCATTCATACTCGTCTGCCAGTTGTCATTCCCGGACGCATCACCCCCGAGTTAATCCAGTGGTTTTGCCATTCCCGCCTCAAACCCATAATGGTATTGCATATTAACCATGCTCAGGAAATTGATGGGGCGGTGGCAAATGCGATCCAGAAATTAAGCCAGGCTGGAGTGACCATGCTCAATCAGTCAGTAATACTTAAGGATGTTAACGATAGTGGGGATACACAAGTGGCGCTCAGTGAACGGTTATTTGAGGTCGGGGTATTGCCTTATTACCTGCATATGTTAGATAAAGTACAAGGGGCGCAACATTTTGATCGTGATGAGGCCGCAGCCAGAGACATAATGGCACAGATGATAAAACGCCTGCCGGGTTTTCTGGTACCCAAACTCGTCAGAGAAATAGGTGGCCAGCCCGGCAAAACACCCATTGATTTAAAGCTTCATCCGTAATCAGGTAAACGTATCAACAACTGATCCCAAAGCTGGATTTGCAGACGTTGTTGGCACGTCAGTTGCTGATTCCAGCAGCTGAAGCGTGGCTTGACCGTCTACCTTCTGCTGGAATTTAGCCAGCTGCAAAGCTTTTATTTCAAGCGTCGCGCCGGACGTTCCAGAGGTGTTACCACCTTGAATTTCCATAGCCGTTCCCCTATTGCTTGTAGCGAAGTTAAAAAACAGGCAGAATCGCCCGATAATTAGTGTTATCGACCTTTGCACAAAAAAATTAACGCAAAAAAACAATTAAATGGAATACATGCAAACTATCATTGAAAAATTGACCGAAAATGCGCAACTCATTTATCGCCAGGCAATAGATGCAGACGCCATTATCAGCACACTACAAAGTACAGGGCAGGGTAAGTTTCAGGCTATTTTCCCCGCCGAATCAGGCTTTAGATCAAGCGGACGCTATTTTAAACCTTATGTAGAAGAGTTAGGCCAGGACATTGCGCACCTGGCAAAACTTAGCACCGAGCAGCAAAAGCAAGCTCTGGGGCCGATTGTCAAAAAAATCGAATTGTTGCACACTACTTTGGCCCAGTTCCAGCACAGCATCCAAGACTAGTCCGGCTGTAGCAAAAACCATTACCAATGCATCCGTGTCACTAATAAACATGGCCTTTGAGGAATGAAAGCTGTGATTTAGTCCTGGTGAATAGGCAGTTGGCTTATACGCCTGTCAATCTCATCTATCAGCAACTGATATTGAGGGCTATCGACCTTGTTAAAGCGACGCACAAAGCTCGCCTTATCTAAATTTTCTGGCAATTGTGCAATACTGGGAAAAAATAGTCTTTCATCCACCTGGCCGGCTAATATTCTTTGCACCTTTTGTGCCGTTGCAGCAGAAGTGGCAATGTGCGCAAACTGCAAGCCTGCATGATCCGCAGCTAAATCTACAAAACTATAGCCGCTTCCGCCATCGGCCCTGTCCATCAACTCTTTGAATTCACCTATTGCCGCGCTAATCCCTTGTTTTGACAAGACCTTGATAGCAGCTGAAAAGATAAAATGTTGGTTCAAATCACTACGCTGAGCAAGCACAGGTGCTCGTCTGGGCACAGCGACATTTTTGGCATCAGGCTGCACATCACCAACAAAATTAGCAAACCTGTGGTGCCCGGCGTATATGGCCAGTGCCATAATAGCTGCCTCATTTTCTAAACTTGCAGAATCTGCATCCGAACGAGACTGGGCCGCAGCAAAAAGTGGTCCCATAAAAACACTCAAAGATTGAGGTGAGTAACTGTTTCCTGCTTCAAGCTCGGCAATATACTTTAAATAATAAGCAGTAGACACGCTCAAATCTGTATCCACACTCATGCCCTTTTTCAAGTCCTTCAAATCCCGTAAAAATTGATCCAGAGGACGTAAAGAAATGACCATTTCGCGATCAAACATCACTATGTGCTGCACCTGGCGCACAAACTGACTGGCAATATCGCTGTCGGTCCACCAATCGGCCAACCAGGTTAACGTCAATACAGTCGGTTTACCTGGCAGTACTATACGCCCCAGCCTGACTTCAGAAATATGCATCCCTGGGCCTGGCATCACTAACGCACTGAAGTTGACATAAGCGCCAAGAGGATTGTCTGGTAATTGGTAAGTGGCAGAAAAATTGCTAGCAGCTGGGGTTATATGCACCTGACCACGAAATTTCGGGTCAGCACGCTGGGCAAATCCCACCAGGCTATTTAACTGATTTTCACTTAGGGGAATATTTTGATCACGGTTACGATTTTGAATGCTACTACCCAACTGCTTGAGCAGCACACTTACCGAATCAGCACCATTAACTTGCTCAGAGCCTGTGGCTGTGACCAGTGGCTGTTTTTCAACACTGGCGATAAATAGTGACGCCACAGCAATCAGCAACAAGATAAGTAACACTATGATGAATTTAATTAAACGGAACAAGCAACATCCTCAAGATATAAAAAAGGGGGCAATAAATATTAGACTATGGCCATATTACCTTTACTTTCCAGCCAAGTCTTGCGATCACCGGCCCGTTTCTTAGCCAGCAGCATATCCATCACCTCCAACATTTCCACGGAATCATCGGTTGTTAGTTGCACTAAACGCCGGGTATTGGGATCCATAGTCGTTTCTCGTAACTGCAAGGGGTTCATTTCACCCAGACCTTTAAAGCGCTGCACATTTACCTTGCCCCGCTTTTTCTCAGCTACTATGCGATCCAAGATCCCCTCTTTTTCACCTTCGTCCAGGGCGTAATAGACTTCTTTGCCAACATCGATCCTGAACAAAGGCGGCATAGCCACATAAACGTGCCCCTGATCCACCAGCGTGCGAAAATGCCTGACAAACAAAGCGCACAACAACGTGGCGATATGCAGCCCGTCCGAGTCCGCATCTGCCAGAATGCAGATCTTGTCATAGCGCAACCCTCTGATATCGTCCGAATCCGGGTCGATACCAAGAGCCACAGAAATATTGTGAATTTCCTGGGATGCCAGTACCTGGGAAGAATCCACTTCCCAGCTATTAAGAATTTTACCCCGCAGGGGCATGATGGCCTGAAATTCTCTGTCCCTGGCTTGTTTAGCCGACCCACCGGCCGAATCCCCTTCCACCAAAAACAATTCGGAGCGACTGGTATCCTGAGTTGAGCAATCCGTTAGTTTACCGGGTAATGCCGGTCCCTGGGTGACTTTTTTACGGGCCACTTTCTTACTTTGCCGCAGCCTGGTCTGGGCATTATTGATACACATTTCGGCTAACGCATCGGCCACATCCGTATGCTGGTTCAACCACAAACTAAACGCGTCTTTTACCACACCTGACACAAAAGCGGCTGCCTGGCGGGACGATAGCCGTTCTTTAATTTGCCCCGCAAACTGGGGGTCCTGCATTTTGGTAGACAAGATATAGCTGCATCTGTCCCATATATCTTCTGGGGTCAGTTTGACGCCTCTGGGTAATAAGTTACGAAACTCGCAAAATTCCCGCATCGACTCCAGCAATCCATGACGCAAGCCGTTGACATGGGTGCCACCCTGGGGGGTGGGGATGAGGTTAACATAACTTTCCGTCATCATCTCGCCCCCTTCGGGTAACCACATTACCGCCCAATCCGCGGCTTCGGTATTACCGGCAATAACACCAACAAATGGCGCATCCTGAGGCAGAGTCACATAATCTTTTACCGATTGATAAAGATAGTCCCGCAACCCGTCTTCGAAATACCACTCATGGGTTTCTTTACTGATTTTATCATCAAAGCGAATGCGCAGCCCCGGACATAACACCGCTTTAGCCCGTAAAATATGCAGCAGCTTGATGACTGAGAACTTAGCAGAATCAAAATATTGTGGATCTGGCCAAAAATGTACTGTGGTTCCCGTATTACGTTTACCACAGGAGTCGATCACGGCTAATTCTTCCACTTTATCGCCATTTTCAAAGGCGATCCGATATACATTTCCGTTACGCCTGATAGTGACTTCCACCCGTTTGGACAAGGCGTTGACCACAGAAATACCGACGCCATGCAATCCACCGGAAAACTGATAGTTATTATTAGAAAATTTACCACCGGCATGCAGTTTAGTCATGATCAGTTCAACCCCACAAATGCCTTCTTCCGGGTGGATATCCACCGGCATACCTCGGCCATCATCTGTCACTTCCAGGGATTGGTCAGGGTGTAACACCACCTTGATAGTAGTCGCATGGCCACCCAGTGCTTCATCCACACTATTATCTATCACTTCCTGACTCAGGTGGTTAGGGCGGGTGGTATCGGTATACATGCCCGGGCGGCGCTTTACCGGATCCAGACCATTTAAAACTTCAATTGCATCAGCGTTATATTGATTAGACATAATTCTTATTTTGGTTGTGTGCTGTTAACGGGGAAATAACCCTCAGAGCATGTCTGTTGTGACAAGCCTATGTTATACCAATGTTCATTTTGTCTTGCAGTAGAAACTGAAAAATTTCTGGCAGAAAGCGTTCATATCCTTGAAAACTGTGATCCCCTCCTGGCTCAACGGTCAATTTTCCCTGCTGATATTTATGTTGAGCCTGGCGGTAATCCAGGGTTTCATCGCCGCTTTGCAATAACACCCAGTAATTTTCCGGCTTGCTCAAATTATGTGTATCAAAATGAATAAGTTCATTGACGTGACTCGCATCCAGGGTGAATTCCTGTTCGGTATAGGGATTAACGTGCTCACCTAAATAATCAGCTAACAAGTGGTAAGGCTGCACGGCTGGGTTGACCAACACCGCTTTGCCACCATATTTTTCCCGCAAAAAGCTGGAAAAATATCCTCCCATAGAGCTGCCGATAAAGCCAATAGTGGCATTTGGGTGTTTTTCTACCAACCCACAGACCAGTGACATTGCCGCCTGGGGATGATTGGGCAATTGCGGAACCACCAGGCGCAATTGCGGATAATGGGCTGCCACATAGGCTTGGGTCAGCTGCGCCTTATGCGATTGCGGGGAGCTGAGAAAACCATGGAGATAGATAATAACCTGTTGCATATTCGCTTCCATTAAATACGTTCGACCTGACTGCTTAGCTGACCATCGGGATATAAGGTCAAGACCCGGTATCCCGGTGACTCACCACTGCAGGCAAACTCAGCTTGATTGGCCCATTGCCAGCAGGTAGATGGCACAGATAAAAAACGGCAATCTTGTCGCATCTGCTCGCTGGCATGATGAATATGCCCGTACACGACGGCTTTAACTTGTGGGTGGCAGGCAACCAAATCCATAAAACCTTCCCTGTTATGCCAACTATGGGCATCCATCCACCCCCCACAGGCAATCGGGTGATGATGTACGGCTATAAGATGATAGATATCAGGGTGGGCTTTGAGCTGTTGCGCTAAAGTGGATAACTGCTGATCACTAACCGAGCCTTGGGTTCCTGTGGCTTTGCTATTCAGGCCATGTACCTGCCAATGTGGCGCAAGGGACAGTGAGGTTGGCCAGTTGTACTCCTTGCTGAGCACATCCGCCAGCAGGCATTCGTTATCATGATTACCCGGCAGCACCATTAAAGGTGCCCTTATTGTACTTTCTCGCCACAGTTGCTGAAAATGCTGGTAACTATGCACACTTTCATCACCACTGATATCGCCGCTGGCAATAACCAAATCCGCCTGCAGAACCGCGATTTTTGCCAGCACAGATTGCAAGCTTATATAGGGATTGATAGCCCCATTACCGCACTGCTCTGTGTTGGCAAATAAATGACAATCAGAGAGATGCACGATAGTTAACGACAAGGATGGCACCCATTATTCAACGTTGATGGCCTGTAATTTATCTTTGTATTTTAGACAAAATTGCAACCACTCAGCGAGAAACAGATTAACCATTTCTTTTTCATTTTTTTGGTACATGCGGCTATTGGGATACTCGTAACTAGGCTTGAGCAAACCAATATGCTGACATTGGGTCACCTCGGCCAATTGCGCATCATGGTATAGACGAATACGGACCACAGGGCGCATAAAATCCGGTCCTATGACCGAGTCCTGCGACATCTCCAGGGTACTGGTATAGCGGCTACACTCAAGAATTTTAATTTGATAATTCAGCACCTGATTAACCGCAAAACAGTAAACCAGGTCTTGTGTATCACAATCTGGCAGGAGTTTTATCAGGCGCACATAATTGAGTGCACAGACACGCTGCATACTGGGCAGGTGGGGAATATATTTTCGCTTTACAAAATCAGTTGTTATTCCAGTCATCAAGTACTCGTTGTTTATTCATTGCAAACCACTGTAAGGCGATCAGTGTGGCTGAGTTATCGAATTTCCCCTCATTAATCCATGCCAGAGCTTGGGACTCGGGCACTCTGTGCACCAGGATATCCTCACTTTCGTGATCCAACCCATGCACCCCTTGAGCCTGGCTGGCATCCACTTTGCCTACATATATATGTAAGCGTTCTGTGGTACCACCTGGACTGGCCAGGTAAGTCAGTGCCTTGTGTAAATGCGTAGGGGTGATACCCGCTTCTTCCTGAGCTTCCCGGTAACACACATCCTCAGCCACTTCGCCAGGGTCAATGATACCAGCTACTATTTCTAACAACCATGGTGAATTCGAGGTCGGCAGAGCACCGATGCGGAACTGCTCTATCAATACAAACTCTTCTAATACCGGGTCGTATAATAACACGGCCACGGCATGACCCCGTTCAAAAATCTCCCGTTCTACCGTTTCACTCCAACCACCGAGATATAAACGGTGCTTGAATCGGTACTTTACCATTTTGAAAAAGCCGCTGTACAAGGGCTCTTTGCCCAGTATTTCCACATCTTTATTTGAAAACTGTTGAATTTTGGCCATAAACTTCCCCGTTAATTGCTGTGCTGAAGTACCATATAGCCATAGTAAGCGCTAGTATGCTGGATCAAATATTCTGTTACACTTGAACCGTTAGTGTTACTACTGAAGGTTTCCCCTTAGCATCTGATTTACTTACACTTTGCCCTAAGCTTAGAACTGAATGATAAAAATAATCGAATTACTCCGAAATCGGAATCATCAAGGAACTCACATGAAAAAAACACTTCTGTCTCTACTGATTGGCTTGGGTATCTCATCCCACGCTTTCGCTGATGACTTATATCAAGTTTATCAGCAAGCCTTGCAGAACGATCCAGCGACGTTGCAATCACAAGCCAACAAAGAAGCGGCCTTTTCTGACATACAAAGAAGTCGCGCCGGCTTATTGCCGCAAATCTCCTTGACGCTCAGTGCGGGTGAAACTTACGGCGATTCTGATAGTTCGAACAATGATGCTATCCTAAATGTGTCCCAATCTATATACGATCGCTCATTATGGGTCGGCCTGGATCGTGCCGAATTAATTGCCAGTCAGGCCGATGCCGTTCTGGCCAATGACATGCAACAACTTATCTTGCGTACTGTCTCTGCCTATTTCGACACTTTACAGGCCAAGGATGATCTTGAATTTGCCCAGGCAGAAAAACGGGCCATAGAGCGTCAACTTGAACAAACTAAACAACGTTTTGAAGTGGGTCTGACAGCCATCACCGATGTGCACGAAGCCCAGGCCCAGTACGATACCTCTGTCGCTGCACAAATAAGCGCAAAAAATGTGGTCGAAAACAGTCTCGAAGCATTGCGTGAAATCACCGGTAATTACTACCCTAATCTCAATGAACTCAATACCGAGCAGTTTTCGGCCAGTATGCCTACACCCAACAATATTCATGACTGGTTAAAAATGTCAGAAGAACGCAATTTAGCCTTGCTCATCTCCAATGCGAGCGTCGATATTGCCAAGTTTGACATCAAAAGCGCCCAAGCTGGCCATTACCCAACAGTCAGCTTGGGAGGAAGAGCAAGCAGCAATGACACAGATGGCTTTACAACCAGGCCTGCCTCGGCCGACCGCTATAATACCTACAGCATTGAATTATCGGTTGATGTCCCTATTTATTCCGGCGGATTGGTCAATGCCAGCGTTGAATCAGCCAAATACCGCTTTGTTGCCGCCAGTGAAGACCGTGAACGTATCCATAGATCAGTGATCCGCAGCGTACGTTCAAACTACAATGATGTGGCCGCCGCTATTTCGCGTATCAAGGCATTTGAACAGGCGGTGGTTTCCGCACAAAGCGCCCTTAAAGCAACGGAAGCGGGCTTCGATGTCGGTACCCGCACCATAGTCGACGTACTTAACAGCACCCGTAATGTATTTGATGCCAGACGTAACTTGTCCCGCATACGTTATGGTTATGTGGTCAGTGTACTGAACTTGAAATTAGCAGCAGGCACCCTGAGCGTAGAGGATGTAACAGACATCAATAAAGGTTTATCTGCGCAAATGTACTAGCGTAAATCTTGTTAAAAAAGACAGTCCGGGCTGAACTAAAACGTAATTAGGGATCTATATGATCCCTTTTTTATTTTTAATTAAACCAATTACCGGGCATCTTAAAACGGCAGTAAAACACTTACAAAGTTTGAAAGCCGTCTAACACTATTAATATTGCCTGCGTATCTTGTGAAGACAAATAGATTTGTGCCTATAGGTTTGCATCCCATAAATTTAGCTAAAAATCCAGGTGACTTAACCTTTTTGATAAAACTTGTTTATTGGAGAAGAGGTTAGTGAATAGGGGCAAGTGTAATATGCCCCATAAAAGCCAAATCAGTTAAGTGAATACCCCTTATAATGGCTAATGATGACTGTCTGGTTAACGGCTAATTGTGATGATTCATCGAGATAAAAATAGGTATCAGGATTGATAACGCAAAAAAGAAAGATTACTTACTCTATGTTTTTTGAAAAAAGACGTTTACTCTACCTGCATTTGCCGCTGGCTTGGGCGTTATGTATCTTGCAAAAAATAGGCATGATGTTGAACCTTTAGGTGATTCAGGCTCATTAGCTTACTTGAGTATAGGTTAACAGTAAGCGCACATTCTTGTAGAGTTAACCTAAATAGATTGATTTACGTGACTGATCCTTTTGAATCGACAAGATCTTGAAATCCAACATACTAATAAGACGATGGATCTGCTTCGGCCCGTTGCCTACTTTTTTGCGTTTCTCTATTTTCTTCTGACATTGGCACATTTTTTTATTCTGCAGGAATCATTCAAGTGGATCCTATTTACTACTGCCCTATTGACGGCAACGGTTTGTGTTGCCATCGGACTCAAGGCATCCACGATTTCACCGCCCCGACAGAGCCTAATGATTCTATTATTGCTGCTCATGGCCAGTTCAAACAGCCTACTACATTTATGGTTTGCTGAAGCCCCGGAACAAACGACCAACATATTTGTGACTATTATCGCATCAGGTATTGTGTTGTCGAATCGCATCCACTGGGTAATCTCAATTCTGTTCAACTGGATTGGATGGGTCACCGTCAACATCACAGTTGCAATGACGTTAACTCAACACTTTTTCTTCGCCATGGCGATGAGCACCCTGCTTAGCTGGTTCGCCCATCTGACGCGTAAAAAATTGATAGAAAAACAACGGGAACTCGAGCGAGAGAGGGATCTTGCAATACAAAATGAGCAGGAGGCGAAGGCTGCAACTGAGGCAAAAAGCTCATTTTTGTCAAACATGAGTCACGAAATTCGCACACCAATGAACGGAGTCATTGGCATGATTGAACTTGTGTCATGTTCCAAACTGGATGACGAACAAAAAGATTTCATTGCAACAGCCAGGCGTAGCGCCGAGTCACTACTGATTATCATCAACGACATCCTAGATTTTTCAAAGATAGAGGCTGGTGAACTGACTATCGAACGGGTGGAATTCGATTTAGAGCAATTTTTTGCTGAGTTGACGCATGATCAGCAATTTCAAGCTAACAAAAAAGGATTGAAGCTCGAACTGGTAAAAGAATATTTACCGCAAACAAAAGTGGTAGGTGATCCTTACCGAATCACTCAGATACTGAACAATCTGATGTCCAATGCGATCAAATTTACGGGATCGGGCATCATCACCGTCCAATATGGTTTGATTCCGCTGGACGAACATCTCCGCCTAAATGTGGTAGTGACTGACACTGGCATTGGGGTCAGCGACGCGTCACTACCCTACCTTTTCGACTCGTTCTCTCAAGCAGATATGTCAACAACGAGGAATTTTGGCGGCACGGGTCTCGGTCTGGCGATCACCAAACAGCTCTGTGAACTGATGGGCGGAAGCATAACAGCCCACAGTCAGTTAGGAGAGGGATCAGCCTTTCAATTCTCAGTTAAACTTGCCTGTGCAAATCCAACCGCGACCCTGGAAAAAAAGCCTCGCCCCTCACGGTCTTTCGCCAACTTTGCTAACCTGCGCGTTCTCCTGGTTGAAGACAATATAATCAACCAGGAGGTAATGATTGCCATCCTCACTGGCCTGGAAATTAACGTAGAGGTTGCCAACGATGGGCTTGAGGCACTTACGATACTCACTCAGTCCCAGTCGGCAACATTTGACCTGATACTGATGGATTGTCAGATGCCTAATATTGATGGTTACGAAGCGACGCGCCGTATACGAGCAGGCGATGCTGGCGAAGTGTTTAGGAAAATCCCCATCAGCGCACTCACCGCAAACACCATGAATAATGAACGAGAAAAGTGCCTTGACGCAGGCATGAACGAATATCTCACCAAGCCAATAAACACCCACGCCTTGAAGTCAGTACTGGCGAAGTACCAGCCAACTTAGGGTAGCCCTACGCCGTGTTGCAGGTGAAAAGAGAGGGCGTATAACATGCGGTTAAAGCAGCTAACGTTATTTATTTTCAAGCATGGAAACTTTTTTTTCATTAGAGTATTGCCTCCGTGTTTTGTGAATATATACCCAAGTGACCTCAAGATGCACACTTCAGCGGGGTATAAAAGGCTTATTGCCAATAGGTTTGCATCGAATCTGATCGACAGTTACCCCTGAATCGAAATCATAGCCTAATATCATCCTGTCAGGTTGCCCGATGCCACGAATCGACCTCAACCAGCCAAATAATCGCTCATAAAAAGCCCACAAAAGTGGGCTGACATCAGGCGTGCTAGTTAGGCTTCGCACTTATTCTGCGGTTTCTTGACCATGGATTTTGGCTAACATAGCCAGAGCCAGGGCTTCGGCCACTTTGATGCCATCTATACCGGCAGACAAAATACCCCCCGCGTAACCGGCCCCTTCGCCGGCGGGATACAAGCCTTTGACATTGACGCTCTGGTGATCAGCACCACGCTTAATGCAGATCGGTGAAGAAGTGCGAGTTTCTACGCCCGTAAGCAAACCATCTGCTTTGGCAAAACCTTTTATCTGGCGATCGAAAGCGGGTATGGCTTCGCGGATGGCGGCAATAGCATAGGCAGGCAATACAGTGGATAAATCTGTTAATTTCACCCCCGGTGTATAGGAAGGTTTAACGTCCCCCAAGTCGGCTGACGTTTTACCAACCATAAAATCACCAATAAGCTGAGCCGGGGCAGTATAGTTTTTTCCGCCTAGGGTAAAGGCTTGCTCTTCCAGTTTACGCTGCAAGGCGATACCCGCCAACGGATTGCCGGGAAAATCCTGCTCAGGAGTAATGCCTACTACTATGGCGCTGTTGGCGTTGCGTTCATGACGGGAATATTGACTCATACCGTTAGTGACGACTCGCCCCTCTTCTGAGGCCGCGGCCACCACTGTGCCCCCCGGGCACATACAAAAACTGTATACCGTCCGCCCATTTTTACAATGGTGTACCAGTTTATAATCTGCCGAGCCCAAAATGGGATGACCGGCACTGGGACCAAAACGGCATTCATCTATCATCGATTGTTCATGTTCAATTCTAAAGCCGATGGAAAACGGCTTAGCTTCAATATACACCTCTCGTTTGAACAGCATTTCAAAGGTATCCCGGGCGCTGTGGCCCACAGCCAATATCATATGTTCACAAGCGAGATGATCCCCGGTAGACAAGGTTAAACCGGTTAGCTGGCCCGCTTCTATATGTATATCGTCTACTCGGGTGCTAAAACGAATTTCACCACCCAGGGCAATAATATCTGCCCGCATGCGCTCAACCATGGCTACCAGCTTAAAGGTACCTATATGGGGTTTACTCACAAACAGGATTTCTTCAGGGGCGCCCGCCGCCACAAATTCGTGCAGAACTTTGCGCCCATAATGTTTACGATCCTTCACCTGGCTATACAATTTACCATCGGAAAAGGTACCGGCCCCTCCTTCACCAAATTGCACGTTTGATTCAGGATTGAGTGGTTTATTACGCCAAAAACCAAAGGTGTCTTTGGTGCGTTCCCGTACTTCTTTGCCGCGCTCTAAAATAATCGGTTTAAATCCCATTTGCGCCAGCAGTAAGCCGGCAAACAATCCACAGGGTCCCAGACCCACTACCACTGGCCGGGCAGTCAAATCTGCCGGAGCCTGGGCCACAAACTGGTAACGGGTATCAGGGGAAACCTTAACCTGGGGATCGTTGCTAAAACGGGCTAACAAGGTTGCTTCGTCATCGACTTCTATATCCACCGTATAAATCAGCTGAATAGTTTTTTTATTACGTGCATCGAAGCCACGCTTAAACACCGATACGCTTTTAAGCTCCCGTGGTGGGCAGCCAATTTTTGTCAGTATCGCCTGAGTAAGATCCTGGTCTTGGTGATCAAGGGAGAGTTTAATGTCGGTTAAGCGCAGCATAGAGTCGTCCAGGTAAATAGAATAAAAGTCAGCTTTGTTATATTGCCAAAGGGCTTATAACAAGGTCAGCTATTTTATGTCAAAGGGCGCCGTGTGTCTGGATTATTGCCAACACTTTACAAGCTTATCTTAGTGTCTTGTATTTTTTTGCCTGATGGGTATGATCTCGACCACATCTTTGACTTGGGGAAATCCGCTACCATGACCTTTGTTGTGACCGACAATTGTATTAAATGTAAATACACCGACTGTGTGGCCGTTTGCCCAGTTGATGCTTTTTTTGAGGGCCCCAATTTTCTGGCTATCAGTCCGACCCTTTGCATTGATTGCGCGCTGTGTGAAACAGAATGCCCCGCCGATGCTATTTTCCCAGACGACAGTCTGCCCAAAGGTCAGGAAGGTTTTATTGAACTTAATGCCGAACTGGCTGAAATTTGGCCAAATATAAATCAGGTAAAAGCGCCCCCTTCGGATGCCCAGGAATGGAATGGCGTACCCGATAAACTCACTCTTCTAGAAACGCAGTGAGGCAATTTGATACGTGCACCCAATGTGAAGCCGGCGCTTAGGGTCACTATCACTGCAACTTGTGATCAACAATTGATCAATATCATTTCTAAATCCTGCTCGTTACTGATATTGAATGTCATACGTATTTCTGCCAGGCGAATATATTTATGTCACAAAGTGACGCTTCCTCCACCGGCCAAAGCATTCCACGAAATAAAACCCACGACCATAACGAGCCTATGGCTTTGCAGCGACGGGTGTTTCTACAACAACACACTAATATACAACTCAATCATGTTACGCACTATTCGCTAACGCCTGAACAGACCGCAGGCAACATCGAAAACTTTATTGGTGTCGCTCAGGTACCTATCGGTTTGGCTGGCCCGTTATTAATGAATGGCGAACATGCCCAGGGCCAGTTTTACGTACCTATGGCTACCACCGAGGGAACCTTGATTGCCAGTTATAGCCGAGGCATGCGGGTATTGCGTCAGTCAGGAGGCGTAAAAGTTACTGTGGTAGACGATGCCATGCAACGCGCCCCGGTATTTATATTTGAAGATGCCCGCCAGGCCCTGCAATTTGGCCGCTGGGTAGAAGACAATTTCCCACTTATCAAAGCACAAGCAGAAACCACGACCAGCGCAGGAAAACTGCGGGACATAGAACAATACGCGGCGGCGCGCATGCGTTATTTGCGATTCAACTTTACCACAGGAGATGCTGCGGGCCAGAATATGGTTGGCAAGGCCTGTTTTGCCGCTTGTGAATGGATCAAAGCCCATTACCCCCATCCAGGTCTGCAGCGCTATACACTTTCCGGTGCCATGGATACGGATAAAAAACATTCCCAACTTAATACCCTGCACTCAAGAGGAAAACGGGTTATAGCCGAAGCGACAATCAGTGATGCTGTGCTACAAAAAAATCTGGGGGTATCGGCGCAGATGTTATTCCGTATGCGTCAGGTGTCGAATGTTGGCAGTTTTATGGCCGGCTCAATCAACAACGGCTCGCATTCGCCCAATGGCATAGCCGCCATATTTATTGCCTGTGGCCAGGATGCCGCCAATGTGGCCGAGTCATCAGCTGCCATTTCGTTTGTCGACGTCGATGACAAAGGCAATCTTTACCTGTCGATCACCATTCCCTCATTAATAGTAGCAACCTACGGCGGAGGAACAGGTCTGGCAACCCAGAAAGAGTGTTTACAGCTGATGGACTGTTATGGTGATGGCAAGGTTAACAAGCTGGCAGAGATCATTGCCGGTTCGGTTCTCGCTGGTGAATTATCCTTAAGCGCCGCGGTCCTAGCAGGAGATTGGGTAACCAGTCATGATGCCTTAGGGCGCAATCGCTAACAGATACGTAAAAATGGCGTTAAGCCAAGACGCAGCGCTTTGGGTAATGGAGTGGGCTCACGACTGGCCCGGTCAACGTACACATGCACAAATCGTCCTTTGGCACTGGCCACCTCGCTATGCTCACTAAATATGGCCAAATCATAGACTACCGAGGTGTTGCCAAGTCGCTCGACACATAAGCCTACAACCAATCGCTCAGGAAAGGCCACAGATGAGAAATATTGACAACTGGTTTCTACCACCAGACCAATCGCTCCTTTGCCCTGTAAATCCAGCCAGCCATTGTTGAGCAGCAAACGATTGACCACAGTATCGAAGTACGCGTAATACACCACATTATTCACATGGCCATAGATATCATTGTCCCCCCAGCGGGTATCCACCGGTTCAAAATAACGGTAATCGGTGCGTTGAGGTTGGTCTTTAGTCATTATCGGCAACTTGAGTAAGCAATCGTGCAGGCCTACCAGGCCTGTTGATAAATAGACAAGGCATCATCAAATGTGATGGTCTTGGGATTATTTTGCAGCAGCCTGGTTTGCCCCATGGCCGCTTTGGCCAATGCGGGTAAGTCGTTCTGCGTAATAGCAAAGTCTCGCAAACGTTGGTTAAGCCCAAGGTCCTGACAAAATGCTTCGATATAACGGATAAAACTTGCGGCTTTACGCTCAGCACTTAGGTTTTGTTGCTCTGGTATCAACACATCGGCTAATTCACTATACGCGATGATGGCACTATCGAGATTAAAACGCAGCACGTGGGTTAACATCAGGGCGTTACTCAGCCCATGGGAAATATGATAAATCCCCCCTAATGGATAAGCCAGGGCATGCACCCCCGCCACCGGTGCATTGGCAAACGCCTGACCGGCGAGCATAGCACCAAGCAAAGTGCCTCCTCTATGTTCAAGATTTTGCCCCTGTTGATAACTCAGAGGTAAATGTTTAGTGAGCAAACCCAGCGCCCGCAGGGCTAACTGATCTGATAAGGGATTTTTTCTTATTTTACTGGTAAAGGCTTCAATGGCGTGCACCATAGCGTCCACACCTGTTTCAGCGGTAATATGCGCAGGCAATCCCAATAACAAGCGGGGATCAAGCAGAGCGATATCTGCATATAACACTGAAGAAACAACGCCAGATTTGGTTGATGTCCCTGTGGTGACCACTGAAATGGGCGTCACTTCTGAACCCGTGCCAGCCGTAGTAGGAATAAGCACTAACGGCTTGCGTGAACTGGTTATCTGATCGACACCATACATAGTGTGCAGCGGTTGCTGACCCATACACACAGCCGCAGCCAACTTCGCAGTATCCATTGAGCTGCCACCACCGACACCAATAACGACATCAACCTGGGCAGCACGTTCTGCCGCTGCCAGGATCACCGACTCGGGTGGATCGGATTGCACATCATCAAAAACCGTCACGTTTAGTTTTGATGACTGAAGCAACACAATCAGTTCATCCAGTACCCCTGCCTGACACAGGCCTTTATCAGTGATCAACAAGACACGGGTGGCGGCGAATCGTTGTTCAATGATACCAGGCAAAGATTCCAGGCAATCAACACCAAAGCGAATATCGGCTACAGTTTGAAACACAAAGTTGGGTAGTTTTGACATCAGCTGCTTCCTTAATATTTCCCTTATCAATAGATTAAGCATAACAAACTAATCTTGTTGCTGGCTTTAGCCTGGTGATAGATAAGTCTAAGGGGGCTTTATATTAGGGCGATTTTTGCCACATAAAAAAGGGCCGAGTAACTTAGTTACCAATATTCCCCATTGGGGGATTGACAGCGCTGAGTATTACCCTATTCTTGCCTCGCCTTTGCCTCGAAATTGAACCCATGAACGCCTCTGCCTTGCAAAACCAGTTTATCCGTATCCGTACCAATAAGTTGTTTGAAATATTTGTCATTTCAGTGATCATTTTATCTGCCCTATTGGTGGGTGCCAAGACCTATGAAATGTCCCCTACTATGCATTCCTTAACCATATTTTTTGATTGGTTTATCAGTGCATTTTTTCTAACTGAACTGACCATTCGTTTTGTGGCGGAGGAACGCAAACGCAATTTTTTCAAGAATTTCTGGAATCTGTTCGACACCCTGATCGTGATCGTTAGCTTGATCCCAACTGAGGGAGCAGACTTGGCGATTATCGCGCGCCTGGTTCGGGTGTTCAGGGTATTACGGATGGTGTCCATGATCCCCGAACTGCGAATTTTGCTGGTTTCATTAATAAAAGCCTTGCCGCAACTGGGTTATGTGATGCTGTTGATGTTTATTATCTTCTATATCTATGCAGCGGTGGGCAGTACCTTATTTGAAAATATTAACCCGGTATTATGGGGTGACATCTCCATTTCGTTATTAACTTTATTCCGCGTAATGACGTTCGAAGACTGGACAGATGTGATGTACGAAACCATGGAAGTCTATCCCATGAGCTGGGTATTTTACCTGACGTTTATCTTCTTCACCGCCTTCGCATTTTTAAACATGGTGATCGGCATAGTGGTCAATGTCATGGAGCAGGAGAACGCCAATGCCCGAGCCGAAACCCAAGAAGAGCAAAACAAACCCACTTTGCATGATATATCTAAACAAATCCGAGCGCTGGAACAGCAAATAAAAGCACTGGGCGATACCAAATAATCCGCTACCAAGGTAATATTGGCAGCTATTTCTCGTGTCACATAGCAAGCTGTGTACGCTGGTTTAGCGTCGCCACCCAGGCAGCAGCTGTTGCCTTGTCTATCAAAATATCGGTAGCCGATAGTACCGTCACTTTATACTTTAGTCATGCCGACAAACTATTTACTGCATGTATCAAAACCCACTACTGACCGGTTTGAACCGTGAATGCAGACGACATACGCTCGTTTGCATTCGTCGCCATATCATAGGGCAGAATCTTTTTTCCACCATTACCCCAAACACTCCTCAGTATAATCAAACTTATAAAAATAACAGATAGTAAATATGGTGTAATATTTATGCTAGGGCTGGGTTAAAGTTCATTTATTAACTAGCTAATTCAAAATCTAAAAAGGTACTCATTAATGTATATCGTCTGTCCACACTGTTTTATCACCAACAATATTCCCCAAGGTAAGTCTCATCTGGCGGCAAAATGTGGAAAATGCCAACAGCCGCTACACACACACCAGCCAGCCGTGCTTAATCAGCAGAATTTTTATAAATACATCGAGAAGAATGCCCTGCCCGTATTAGTGGATTTTTGGGCAAGCTGGTGCGGACCTTGTCAGGTAATGGCTCCGGTTTTTGCCAAAATTGGCGCACAAAGCGAAAGCATACTATTTGCCAAGCTCGAGACAGAGCAGGCGCAGAAGATAAGTAGCGATGCGGGGATCCGCAGTATTCCCACCTTAATTTTGTTCAACGCAGGTGCAGAAGTTGACAGAATATCAGGGGCACAGGCTGAACCACAGCTAAAGCAGTGGATTATGCAGGCCATACAAAAATGTTAATAACCATTGATTCTATTTATGGCTAATTTGGGGCCTGATAAAAGACCATTGGCGTTGCAGCCATAGGGGAAAGTCAATTTTTCACCACAAAGTTAACAGAGAAACCCGACTCTAGATCCAAAGCCTTTGGTGTGGTTAACAGGCGCTAAAATAACTCGCCCTATAAGCTTGACCTACTCAGTAAAACGCGGTTGCTTCAATGATTATAAAAAGTTTTACGTTATTGATTGGCCGGTATATTATTGTTGGCTGCTCGGCTGTGTCTGTTGCAAATAATAGTCATACAATACCAGTGACGTTACCCCGCATCTGCACTGCGGGGTAACGTCAGGTTTATACTTCAAATAGTTTGTGGTCAAACCTGACGTGGCTAATGGCGTATCACTATGGGGTAAACTTGGCTTTTAGTTCTGCCAAACGCGTTTTAGATTCTTCGCTGCCCATATCTCGTTGCACCAGTTTACGTTTAGCTAATATGTTGTTATCAGACAAAAATAGCGCTTCAACATAATTAAGATAAATTTCCTCATTTTGCATTTCATCGTCGATAACGGCTTCATAATATTTAACCGCCCCGTCGTAGTCTTTATCCGCAACCAGCACTTGGGCCAGGGTATCGACTGCAGCAGCATTATCAGGCTGTAACTTTACGGCTTCAGTGGCATGTATTTTGGCTTTTTGGCTATTTTTTTTCTGCAGATATAAATAAGCCAGATTATTATGGGCAATAAAGTTATTGGCACTGAGTTCAATTATTTTTTCATAGGTGATTATGGCATTTTCACTACTGTCGCTGATTTGTCGCTCGGCAAGTAGCATCAATCCAGCTAAATCGTCTGGCTGGCTGATTAAATGCGAATTAATAAATGCCTTGGCTTCATCGGTTTTATCCATTTTTTCATAAATATAAACCAACAGCACCATGTTACGAGGACTGGGTAAGGAATCATAAGCTATTTTGGCGTTTTCGAGGGCCCCTGGCAGATTTTCATCCAACAATTGTAAGCGCGCTAAAAAACCTTTGGCCAGTGGCAAATTTTTGAGATTTTCCGGTAATGCATTATAGGCTTCACGCCCCCTTACATAATCTTTGGTCATCAGCAAAAAATGGGTATTGAGCAACTGCATTTGCAGATCATCACGATTATCTAAAAACTTCTGCGTTAATATCAGGGCCTCTTCGAATTTATTTTCATTGTCCAGTAACAATAGTTTGCCTATTACGGCTCCTTTTTTATTGGGCTGCACCGCCAACCATTTATTATAATGCTCATGGGCGGCCGTGCGCTGATTGCTGCGGATAAGCGCATGACCCTTGCTCTGCCAATAACCCGCTGGGGGGGGGGTCATAACGTCAAGCTTGGCCAATCGCTCTAATGCCTGCGGATATTGCTCCTCGAGAATATAGATATTCGCCAATAACATTGTCAGCCCTGCATTATCACTATTGGTGTTATAAGTATTTTCAACAAATTTGACCCCAGTTGCCGGATCGCCATTTTTGCGGGTAAACGTATAATAAGTGGCCAAAGCTGGCACATAAGTCGGATGAATCGCTAACAGCGCCTGCAATTGCTTCTGTGCCTTATCGTCTTTACCCTGGGTGATATTCAGATTAACCAGCCCCAGGGTTGCTGCCTGATGCTCGGGGTCAATGTCCAGAAGTTGTTCAAACTCCTGCTCAGCTTGTGGATATTTTTTCTGTTGGCTATACACCTCACCAGCCAATAAATAAGCGCGCATATCCTGAGGATCTTGCTGTTTCCAGTTGCTGGCCAGCTCTAGCGCCTTATCAAACTGTGCCGTGGCCAGGTAGGCCGTAGCCAGAGTAGTTTGAGCGCTGGCCAATTGTGGCGATTTATCCAGTGCTTCTTCAAGATTAACTATGCCATCCAAATTATTCAGTGACAGTTGCAATAAACCTAAACGGGTTAAATCTTCGGCTGACTCACTAATTGCAGACGATTTATCCACTAGCTTTTTAGCATCTTTTACGTTACCGGCACGCAATAATTCATAACTGACTTTAGTGAAAAGTGGCGCATCCGCTGCACTTAAATCATCCAAACGCCCCAATAGATCGCTTGCGTCACTGTTCAAACCTAATTGTAATTGACTGGCAGCCAGCAACCGCAGACCAGGATGATCATCAGGCAGTAAACCGGCAATCATCGACAAGTGCTTCGCAGCCGAAACAAAATCTTGTTGCTGATACGCAGCATAGCCCGCAATCAAACGTATAGCTGGGTCGTTAACACCATTTTCTAGCGCCATTTCTGCATACTTTAAGGTAGCAGGATAATCTTTTGCCGCGCCTCTGGCCGCCGCTTTTAATTGATTGAGTAGACCATTTCTGCTGCTTATCGCCAGCAGTTCATCAATATAAGGTTCGGCCTGGGTAGTTTTACCCAAGTCGATTAATAACTTGGCCAACACAAAAATACTCTGCTTATCATCCGGGTACAACGAGGTATAATAGCCAAACTCATAAGCGGCGGCTTGTGGATCGCCTAAGCTCAAATGTAACTGGGCAGCTAATTTTAATAGCTCAGGATTGGTTGGTGCATCTTCTCTTACTACTTCAAGCTTGGCCAGGGCACCGGCATTATCTTTGTTCAAAATGGTCAGATAAGTGACTGTTAACCCTTTATACACAGAAGTGGTATCCAGTAATGCCAGTTCTTCCATCAATTCCCGCGCGTCTTCAACCTTAGCCAGATTCAACAGGGACAAGACTTTGTAGTAACCAATTTCTGCTTGCTCCAACACGGTCAGACCCGGCAGGTCATGTTCTAGCTCACTCATGGCTGCAAACGCACCGGTATTTTGGTAGGCGCGAGCCAATACTAGAGCGACTCTGGCAGGCTCAAAATCATTTTCCAGTGCCCTATTGAATTCTTTTACTGCATTATCAAACTCTTTTTCAGCCAAATAGACTTTACCGAGTTCAAAACGCAGCTCGGGATCGTTTGGAGCCTGCTGCACGGCATTCTTTAACGAGACTATTGCCGCGCCATTGTTCTGCTGGGCAATATATTCCTGGGCTTGCAGAAGGTGTTGTTCGCTGGTCTTTTCTGAACAGCTGATTAACAATCCTAGGGTTAAAAATAGTAGGGACGTTCGCATCTTAGCACTCATGATTTAGCTTCCATTTATATGTCTATTAAAACCCACCAGTAACTTTTGAGCAAACCTATATAGCCTTGCTCCTGATGCATCCTTGATTTGTACCATTATATAGGCAACATTTTCACCTGATTTCAGGTTTAATTCTCATAGGATAAGTAATATTTTCTAACTCTGCGCAATAATCGCGCTGCCTGCGACCCTTTCACTGACGAAAAAACATGCCAGCCCAGTATTTACAGTAGATTGATTTGCATTTCATTAACCTTTCATTTACAAGTTTCTTATAAAAAACCGACTTTTGCATTTAAGTTGCAATTAAACGCGAGCTTCCATGGAGTAAGTGACCGTTATCTCATATAATACATTTTTTATGTATCCACGCTGGTTAGTTTTAGAATTTGACTGTGAAATCTAATTAATTCCTGCGTGTATGTAACTAGGGATAATTAATGACCAACACCGTCGAAATAACGTTTAAAGACCTCAATTTACCTTCTGAACTTCTCCTGGCACTAGAGAAAGTCGGCTATGAAACGCCTACACCTATTCAAGCTGAATGTATTCCGCTTATTATGGCTGGGCACGATCTATTAGGTACTGCCCAAACGGGAACAGGTAAAACAGCTGCCTTTGCTTTGCCTATGCTGGCAAACATTGATGCAGATGACAAAAACACCCAATTATTAGTGCTGGCTCCAACCCGTGAGCTCGCTATTCAAGTTGCAGAAGCGTTTCAAGTGTATGCAAGCTTTTCGAAAAAAATCAATGTGTTGCCTATTTATGGTGGTTCTTCTTACGACAACCAAATCCGTCAATTAAGACGTGGTGTGCAAGTAGTAGTCGGTACCCCTGGCCGCGTAATCGACCACATCAAAAAAGGTACGCTTAAACTTGATAAACTTAAGTTTTTGGTATTGGACGAAGCCGATGAAATGTTACGCATGGGTTTTATTGATGATGTTGAATGGATTTTAGGCCACGCACCAGCAGAGCGTCAGACTGCACTGTTCTCGGCTACTATGCCGGATCCGATCCGCAAGATCACCAAGCGCTACTTGAATGACCCTAAACAGGTCAAAATTGAATCCAAGGTCGCAACCGCCAGTACTATCAATCAGCGTTATTGTCAGGTCGCCGGACACCACAAACTCGAAGCGTTAACTCGCATCTTGGAAGTAGAAAAATTTGACGGCGTGATTATTTTTGTCCGCACCAAAACCGCGACTATGGAGTTAGCTGAAAAGCTATCGGCAAGAGGTTACGCAGTTGAACCATTAAACGGTGATATTCCGCAAAATTCCCGTGAGCGTACCGTTGATCGCCTCAAGAAAGGCAAAATCGATATACTCGTTGCCACTGATGTTGTGGCACGTGGTTTGGATGTTGAACGTGTTAGTCATGTTATCAACTTCGATGTGCCTTACGACACCGAATCTTATGTTCACCGTATTGGTCGTACCGGTCGTGCTGGTCGTGAGGGTGATGCAATATTGTTTATCTCTCATCGTGAAAAACGCATGTTGTTTTCAATTGAAAAAGCCACCCGCCAATCAATTGCTCCCATGCCTATTCCGTCGATTTCCGAATTGAATGAAACCCGTTTATCCCGTTTCAAACAAAGTGTTATCGAAGCCATGGGCGATGCCAGCATTGAAACCCTGATCCCGATAGTTGAATCTATCCAGGCAGAAACTGAAGCCTCTCCTGAAGTGATCATGGCCGCCTTGGCTAAAATCGCCCAGGGTGATGAGCCACTGATCCTCAAAGAAGGTGACCGCCCGGATCTGAACGCGGCTCCTCCTCGTGGCGAGCGCCCCGAACGCAATGATCGCGGCGGTCGTGAACGTCCTCCTGGTCGCGGCGGCGAACGTGGTGCCCCCCGTGGCGGCGAACGTGGTGCTGAACGTGGCGCTCCAAGAGCACGCAAAAGCAGCACACCTGAAGAAGGTATGCAACGTTACCGCATAGAAGTGGGCCATACCCATGGTGCCAAACCTGGTAACATAGTGGGCGCCATTGCTAACGAAGCAAATATCAGCAGTAAAAACATCGGTGCCATTGAAATATATGATAATTTCAGTACCGTTGACCTGCCCAAAGATATGCCTAGGGAAACTCAGGACACGCTACAAAAAACCCGTGTTGCTGGCCAACGTTTAAGTATGCGTGAATGGTCGGATCAACCCCCTAAGCGTAAAAACAAACCTGAGTAATCAGGCGCTTATTGCAGTATTAATCTGAGGTTAATACTGCAATATAGAATATTTGAAAGGGGCTAACAGCCCCTTTTTGCTATCTATAGCAAACACTCTTAAATAACTAAAGAGCATAACTATTCGCATATCGTTGCTTTATTTAAATAAGCAAAACCCGCAAAATAACAGTTATCTAATACAACTTTATTTTTGGCTGACGCATTATGCAATATTTTCCTATCTTTATTGATACCTCAGAGCTTAATTGTCTAGTGGTAGGGGCTGGCGAGGTGGCAGCCAGAAAAGTTGAATTATTGTTAAAAACCCAAGCGCAAATAACCGTTGTGGCACCCTGGGCTTGCGATACGCTTGAGCGTTTGGCGCAAAAGCAGGCTATTTCCTTGCAGCTACGTCCATATCATAGTGACGATCTCGATGCTCGGCAGCTGGTATTTGTGGCGACCGATAACAGCGAAGTAAATAAACAAATTCACGGTCAGGCAAAAGCACGCAATATATTGGTCAATGTGGTGGACAACACCCCTTTGTGCCAGTTTATCACCCCCTCCATCGTTGACCGCTCGCCCATTATCATTGCCATCAGTAGTGGTGGCGTAGCGCCTGTGCTACTGCGTTATTTACGACAAAAACTGGAATCGCTGATCCCACAAAACATCAGTCTGTTAGGCAAATTTTCCGAAAGGTTTCGTGCTCAGGTTAAACAGCGTTTTAATTCAGTGACCAAAAGACGTTATTTTTGGGAAGACGTATTAGATGGCGACATTGCCGAACAGGTTTTACATGGCAATGACACTAAGGCCCAGCAAATGATGGAGCAAAAGCTGACCCTGGATGAACACGATTCCGGCATAGGTGAAGTTTATCTGGTCGGAGCCGGCCCCGGGGACCCTGACTTGTTAACCTTTCGCGCCCTGCGCTTGATGCAAAAGGCCGATGTGGTGGTATATGACCGCTTGGTGTCACCACAGATACTGGAACTGGTACGCCGGGATGCAGAAAAAATTTATGTAGGCAAAGCGCGCAGCTTACATACTATACCCCAGGATGAAATCAACCAGCTATTAGCCGATTTAGCGCTGGCAGGTAATCGTGTGGTGCGCCTAAAAGGAGGAGATCCTTTTATTTTTGGCCGTGGCGGTGAAGAAATAGAAACCCTGGTTGAAAAAGGGATCAGTTTCCAGGTAGTACCTGGTATTACCGCAGCCAGTGGCGCGGCCAGTTATGCTGGTATTCCGTTGACCCACAGGGATCACGCCAAATCGGTGGTCTTTGCTACCGGACACCTGCAAGATAATAGCATTAATCTAAACTGGCCCATGCTGGCCCAACAAGACCAAACCACGGTATTTTATATGGGGTTGACTGGGTTGCCGATCATTTGCCAGAAATTAATGGAACATGGCATGCCAGCCAGTACGCAAATTGCGTTAGTCCAATCGGCTACCACCGCGGAGCAAAAAGTCGTGACCGGGTGTTTAACCGACATTGAGCACAAAGCCAAGGCCGCCAACATAAAACCACCGGCGCTGATCATTGTTGGCTCAGTAGTAAGTTTACACAGCACCCTTAACTGGTTTAGCCCCAATTCAGCCAAGGCCCAGGCGGTATAAATAACCTCAATTGAGATTAAATCTGAGTCACCAGTATCGTTCCATAGCGATTTGCCCGAGGCAGCGGCGCGAATGCTCTTTAAGACCTCAAAGGCGCAGGTGATCATCTCGGGGTTACCACAGAGCATCACCTGACTGTCTGTGGTATGTAAACTTTGCTGAGATCGCTGTTTGTATGTGCCCGCTTTGTAACAGCTGGAATACGCCTCCTAAACACACCCCCTGGCATAGGCTCTCGGCTCACCACTGGGATAAATGAGAAACGTTGGGGATACTGTTGCAGCCAATGCTGAATATTATTCACATAGGCCAAATCATCGACATAGCGCACTTCGTACACCTGGGTTATTTTATCAAAACGTTGCCAGGGCTCAGCCCCGGATAATATTGACAAAAAAGGCCCCACTGGGGTACCTGTGGCTAGCAGCCATAAGTTTCGGCTATCGGGCACCTCATCCAATACCAAAAAGTCGCTTAGCGGAGCCATCACCTTAATATCGTCACCGGGCTGCATTGTATGTAATTCAGCGGGTAATATACCCAAGTGACCAGAGAATAAGGGCAAGAAATAATCCTGGGGTCACGCATTACGCCAAATTTAGTCAATTACCCCGGGGGTAAAAACAGGTAAATCGGCGCGGCTAAAGGTCAAACTGAACAAATGATCATGCCGGTCGGCGCGTTTTACTGGTTTTGCATCAAGCTACTGGAATTTTAATTAACTCAAATGCCGATATATTGCGCTGTATTTTACTGGTGTGAATTACCCCGCGACATCGCTTCGCTCTGATCACGGGGTTTTCTCGGCCATTCTTGATAAAATAGGGCTCAGCTAAATTAACCATCCCGCAAATCAACGCGAGTCCTTTTACTCGCTTTGCGGTTGGACGCTATGGTCTTGCAAATCAGTCAATTTAATAATGCTCAGACAACGCTCATTGGTTGCTGAGAGCAGCACATTAGGGGCACAACCGGCATTGAAGGCCTCTTGCCAACGATTAGCGCACAAACACCATCGGTCACCTGCGACTAAACCGGGAAATTGATATTGAGGTACCGGGGTACTAAGGTCGTTACCTCTTGATTTAGAAAAGGCCAGAAATTCATCGGTCACTATGGCACAAACACTATGATTGCCTGCATCACCTTGGGGCACATAACAAAAGCCCTCGCGGGTATAACCTGTGTTACCGCAACACAGCCCTAATGGTTTACCTAATACATTTTTTGCGTTCGCCATAATTAATCTTCAATTTCTATCGTTATTTCACAATACAATAGAATAACTGGGGTCAGGGTTAACTTAAACCTGAAATAGCGGGTATTTTCATCAAATACCCCAACTGGCAATAACGATCCTGGGCAACGGGGGGTCTTCAACAAATAAACACGCTAATAACTGGGGTCAGGGTTAACTTAAACCTGAAATAGCGGGTATTTTCATCAAGTACCCCAACTGGCAATAACGATCCTGGGCAACGGGGGGTCTTCAACAAATAAACACGCTGGGCAATACGTTTATTAGATTTGTACTCATACATACCCGTTCCCATTCAAGCTGCATCCTTGTTGGCTGATCTGACCTCCATCGCCTGAAGGTGTGAGTATATCGCAGCTAATGTGCTGAGTTCCTGTGCCGCCTAACGACAGGGCCGATGGCTTTGGGTAAATAGAAGATGAGAAGTGACCTCATGCCATGCTATTGAAAGATTGATCTCATCTCCTTATCTTGTGCGTGTAAAGTCAGGACGTTTACTTGCTGATACATGGTCACAAAAAATGGGATATTTTATTCTCCGTCCAAAGTATGGTAATGGTAAAAAAAAAAAGCTCACCATTTACGTATTCAATGGGCTATGGCGAAAAATCGACACTGCACATAAAGTATAGGAAGTTGGAACAGTGCTTATTTATTAAAGATGGCGCAAATATTTTAATACTATTACCCTATTTAATTTGCATAAATAATATACTTTGCAAAAAGAAAAGAGTAGTCTATGGAAACGAGAACAGAGCTATAAAGTCTCAACTGAATTAAAGACATAGAATTGAGTTTAAAGGATCTATAATGAAGAAATTATTTACTGCAGCAGCATTATTAATGGCCAGCATGAATGCACTGGCAGTGCCTATAACCTGTGGAGTTGTAGATACGAGCACCTCTTACTGTGTCGATTCATCATATGGCACATATGGCAGTATTGAAGACCAGGTTATTGCCGACAATAACATCGCTGATGGTGATTCTCTCTTGACTATAGCAGCCTTTGATGACGATGGCGGTTCAAGGACACTGACCGGTGTTTCAGTAAAAGTATTCGGGGCAATCTCATCTGGTGGTACTATTACGAATAACCTTAGTAGCTTAATGCGCGCAACGGCGGAAATAAAGGTGGAATTTGACGAGGCGGCAATAGGCTTTGTCCCTAATCAACCATGGAGTGTAAAGACCTCAGCCGGAGACAATGCCTATTTTGGCAAGGTTCTTTTGAACGAGGAATCTATTGATGAAGGTAATTATAATTTAGAAAAAGATGAGTCGTTCACATTTAATTTAAGTACTGGCATAAAGACCGATGAGATCTTCAACATCAACATCTCTGATTTTCTAGATGATGTTGATTTTGCCTTCTTCGGTTTAGCTAGGTCTAACTTTAAGGGTTTTGTTGATGGCGGTACGGCTGATTATTCAACTGTAGCTTCAACCGCGTCATTTGGTGCCGTTGAGGCCATTTATACTTACGAGACATCAGCATCACCGGCAACAGACGTACCTGAGCCTGTCTCAATCTTGATGTTCGGATTGGGTCTAATCGGTTTAAGCCAAACCCGCAAGGCAAAAAAATGTCTGATAGGTTAATCTGATAGCCCGGAAAACCGGCTAGGGACAACTAACACCCACCACAAAAATTTTGATTGAAAAAGGCACTTAAGGTGCCTTTTTTAATGTCAGAGCTATAATAACTCAGCCCCATAAAGCTTTGTCATACCAAGCAATACTGTTGGCGCTTCCAAAGACAAGTATAAACCTGCATATTCTTTACTGCCAGATACGGTAACCGGTTATTACCACGTTTGATAACATGCCTGGTAACAGCAGTTGTTAAGTAACAAGTCACCATGACAGAACGTCATGTAAAAATATCATTTATTACTTCCCTACTGTTGTGCCAAATTCCACTGGCCAACTTCACGCCTCTATATAGCGCAGGTGGCATCACCCCATTCTTAAGGCAAACACCAGGATACTAGAAACCAGTTTCTTTATGACGTCCTAATTTCTCTCGCCTGCTATCATTTGATGTTATTTCAATATCCCATCCGCCTGCTCCAAAGCTATTAACGTTGCGGACTGCCAAAATCACCTGGCCCCATAAGCTTAGATATACAGCCCACCTTGGTAAGTGGTAAGAATGATAGGGGTATTAGCAGCCAACAATGCTGCAGTTCCAATTGAGACAGGTATAAACCCGGTGGCCACACATAAGAGCCGCAACAATCTATTCTGACGCTGGGTAAGTCATAGGCTTTCCCCCAGAGTAGCGCTATGACTTCCACCTGTAGGTTATCACCACTATTGAACCATGATTAAAAACCATACATCATACCGACATTACCATTTGGAAAATTCAGACAACTTTGTAGCTTTTATCAGGCTATAGGCCGTGGCGCTCATCGAGGATGCTGCTGGTAAAAAACCGTAACGGGAGTGTGGTCAGAAAAGTAAAGTGACCCGTAGATTATCAAAAGCTGGCAAGATGCTGACTTTACATTAACCCCGGCTCACATTTTTAATAAAGGCGTACCTAAAATAAGGGATTATTTTTTCATTTCCTCGGCAAACTTGATGGAATTAAATATCTTCAGTGCAAGCTCTTCATCCGCCGGGCCTGAAAATGTTAATTGCAGAGCGAATTTAATACTATTGTTC
>JBKEFM010000032.1:0-29924 GCA_046709505.1 Paraglaciecola sp.
AGACCGAGCCAAACTGGAAAGGTTCACCGCGATATAAAAAAATAGCACTGTTAATGGATCAGTTTTATCGGCCAGCGAATATCTTGGCCTATCCCTATCCCTATGCCAATTGCCCATTACAGCAATGGTTTTTTGCCGATAAGCTAAATACCGGGCAAAAAAAAGCCCAACACAGGTTGGGCTGTAAGAACTTACTAGGGAAACACACATAAATTAAAACACACATTAAATAAGACCGAGCCAAACTGGAAAGGTTCACCGCGACATAAAAAAATAGCACTGTTAATGGATCAATTTTATCGGCCAGCGAATATCTTGGCCTATCCCTATGCCAATTGCCCATTACAGCAATGGTTTTTTGCCGATAAGCTAAATGCCGGGCAAAAAAAAGCCCAACACAGGTTGGGCTATAAAAACTTACTAGGGAAACACACATAAATTAAAACACACACCAAATAAGACCGAGCCAAGCTGAAAAGGTTCACTGCAACATAAAAAAACAGCATTTACAGTGGATCATTTACCGGCCAGTTAAAACCTTGCCCTGGTCCTATTCCCGTGTGTTTGCCGATAGGTAAATGCCGGACAAAAAAAAGCCCAACACAGGTTGGGCTATAAAAACTTACTCGGGAAAATACACATAAACTAAAACACACACCTAATAAGACTGGGCCAAGATAGAAAGGTTCACCGCAACATAAAAAAAAATTGTAGTGTTGTTTTTAGGGTTGATTTTCAGCTTGGATTCAAATAACTAGAACACAAGTAGCCACAATGCTAACCTTTATAAGGAACACGCTTATTTTTTCCCAAAAAAAAGCCCGATTATCGCTGGGCTGAAAAATCTATCCGAGGAAACACACATAACTAAAACACATGATAATCCTGAGGCTAATGATCACTATGTTCATTTTTAAACAGAAATTTTTTAGAACAAGTTTCTTACTGTTGGTGATCGTATTTTCAATGGTGAGTTGTACGGCCACGCCCCCGAAAAACATTAGCAATATATGCGAGATTTTTTTTGAGAAACGAGATTGGTTTGATTCTGCTGAAGATATAGCCAACAAGTGGGGAGCACCCATACATGTGACTATGGCGATGATGTATCAAGAAAGCTCCTTCAGAGCTGATGCAATCCCCCCAAAAGATTATGTGTTCTTTGGATTAATCCCCTGGGGCCGGGTCAGCAGTGCTTATGGCTATTCACAGGCCAAGACGCCCACCTGGGCAGACTATATGCGAGAAACGAATAACAACTGGGCGGATCGTGAAGACTTCGATGATGCTATGGATTTTATGGGCTGGTTTATCAGTAAAACCCATAAATTAAACAAGGTATCCAAGTGGGATGCCGAAGCGCAATACCTTAACTATCACGAAGGGTGGGGGGGGTATAAGCGTAAGTCATTTCGCAAAAAAGAGTGGTTAGAAGCGGTAGCAAAAAAAGTTAAAGCCAGATCATTACGTTATGCGACTCAATTAAAAGGCTGCCAGGAAGAACTGCGAGAAGGTTGGTTTTGGCGAATGCTTACTTAAGGATAAAGTCCAGGTGTTGTCGCCTTAACTGAATGTATGCTGCGACCATACAAGTAGCGGATACTATTCCCCTGACAATCCTAAATTAAGATAATCATAGGTGACACACCCGGCTGATGTGTAATTGATGGTTTTATAACTACGTTGTTCAAATACCTTTACCTGCCCTTTTTCTATTTTAATACAGGCCCTGCAAGTGAGGGAGACTGAGATGCTCTTAAAGCATAGAGTTAGTATTTACTGTTAATTTGCGGTAAATCAATGAGTACCAAAAGCGCCCCCTGGCCGCCCCATTCTAAAGGAGCCTGGTGAAATCCCTTGACCGCAGGGTGTTGTATAAGCCAGTTAGGGACGGTCTTTTTCAGTACGAAGCTACCTATGCCATGAACGATACAGACACAGTGGCAATGTTGTTTTTGGGCAGCGTGTAGCAAAGCGGCGATTTCAAGCTTTGCCTCATTTTTAGTGACCCCATGCAAATCCAAAATAAGATCTGGCGGGTATTCTCCCCTCTTCAGGCGTTTGACTTCATAACTGTTGGTACCAGGCTGCACATATTTCAGGGGTTGGCTGGGGTCAAAATAACCTTCAAACCCATCTGAAAAGTGAAATGAGGCCACCGCTTGTTTTAATTGCAGTTGATCTATCAATTTTTTCAGGCGGTATGGGGATTTTTGCTTGCTGGAAAACGCCTGAGGCGGTATTTTGTCCTGCTTTATTGGTTCCACATCGGTAAATTCACTTCTAAAGAGTGCGAGGTCGTCTGGATTAGGTGGGAACGTTTTATTCATAACACTTTGTGCGGGTAAGTAATTGGGACTAGTCTAGCAAAATGCTTGCACCTAATACATGTACAGCGTAACAAATGGTTCAGCAAATTTTAGGTATCAGATGACAGACAATATCGACATCGAGCAAACAGTATCCGATTTACATTCTATTTTGGACATCGTCAGGTGGTCCGTTAGTCGATTCAACGAATCAGGTTTACACTACGGTCATGGGACCGATAATGCCTGGGATGAAGCGGTTAGTTTGACGCTGCAACTATTGCACCTGCCGCAAGATATGATCCAGCAAACCAGTGAACAGCTATTTCAAGCGCATTTAACACGGGATGAGAAGCGCATCATTATCAATATGGTACTTAGACGGACCCAGGAGCGTATTCCGGCGGCTTATTTAACCAACCAAGCCTGGTTTTGTGGTTTACCTTTTTATGTAGACGAACGGGTGCTGGTGCCACGTTCACCTTATGCTGAATTGATTGAACGTAAATTTGATACCTGGCTTACCAAAACGCCCAATACTATTTTAGACTTATGTACAGGTGGCGGCTGTATCGCCATTGCATTAGCTTATGCGTTTGACGAAGCTATGGTAGACGCCGTTGATATCAGTACCGATGCTCTGGAGGTGGCGGATATTAATATTACTGAGCATGGGTTAAGTGACAGGGTCTTCCCTATTCAGTCTGATCTGATGGCGGCATTAAAAGGGCAAAAATACGATTTGATTGTCAGTAATCCCCCCTATGTGGATGCGCAGGACATGGCTGATTTGCCTGATGAATTTCGCCATGAGCCCGCGTTGGGCCTGGCAGCAGGAGAGAACGGTCTGGATTTAGTACACCAGATGTTACGCCAGGCACCTGAACACCTATCTGATAATGGGTGGCTATTTGTGGAAGTGGGTAACAGTCAAATCCACATGGAAACTGAGTACCCGGAGCTACCCATAGAATGGGTGGAATTTAGCCGCGGTGGCCATGGTGTGTTTGCGATTAACAAAAATTCACTCGAGCAATATTTTTCGACAGTTTCATCTAAATAAATTAAAGGGGATCCATTTATGGCTGGTAACACATTCGGCAAACTTTTTACCTTAAGTACCTTCGGTGAAAGTCATGGTATCGCCATAGGCGGGGTGATCGATGGCTGCCCGCCAGGACTTGAGCTAAGTGAAGCCGACTTGCAAGGTGATCTGGACAGGCGCAAGCCAGGTACATCTCGTTATACAACTGCACGGCGGGAAGAAGACGAAGTGCAAATTTTATCCGGGGTGTTTGAAGGCAAGACCACAGGCACAAGCATTGGTCTGCTGATAAAAAATACCGACCAACGCAGCAATGATTATTCAAAGATCAAAGACACCTTTCGTCCTGGCCATGCGGATTACACTTACCAGCAAAAGTACGGTTTTCGAGATTATCGCGGCGGTGGTCGTTCATCAGCGCGGGAAACGGCGATCCGCGTAGCAGCAGGAGGGGTGGCAAAAAAATATTTGAAATCTCATCTGGGTATTGAGATCCACGGCTATCTATCTCAATTGGGGCCGATTAAAATTGAGACTGTGGATCATGAGGTGACCAACACCAACCCGTTTTTTTGCCCTGATGAAACTAAGCTTGAGGCCCTGGATGCCTACATGCGTGAATTGAAGAAACAAGGTGACTCCATCGGCGCTAAAGTGTCGGTTGTTGCTACCAATATGCCGGTAGGGTTGGGAGAGCCCATTTTCGATCGCCTGGATGCAGAGCTGGCCCATGCCATGATGGGTATTAACGCAGTTAAAGGGGTGGAGATAGGGGATGGCTTTGCTACGGTTGAACAAAAAGGCAGTGAACATCGTGATTTAATGTCAGCAGATGGCTTTCACTCCAACCGTTCAGGCGGTGTATTAGGGGGGATATCCAGTGGCCAGGATCTAGTGGTGCATATGGCCCTTAAACCCACTTCCAGTATCAGTGTGCCCGGTGAGAGTATTGATATTCATGGCCAAGCGGCCGAAGTGGTAACCAAGGGACGTCATGATCCTTGTGTGGGTATTCGTGCGGTGCCCATCGCCGAAGCAATGATGGCGCTGGTGTTAATGGATCACTATTTACGTAATCGAGGCCAAAACGCTGACGTAACATCAATTACGCCTGTGATTCCCGCTCAGTCTAAACGCTAAGCTGAGCATGCACTTTCCCCAGACGGCATTTTCCAGAGGTAATCTGGTGATGCTGTCAGTTACCTATTTATTATATTTTGGTCAACTTGGGGTACTGGTTCCCTATCTTGGTGTTTTTTTGGATGGCAGAGGGTTTAGTTCACTCGAGATAGGTGAACTGTTTGCCTTGATAACCGTCATGCGAATTCTTGGGCCTAATCTATGGGCTTCACAGTCTGATAAATCAGGAAAAAATTTACAGGCATTACAAATTGGCAGTTTTTTAACCTTAGGTTCGTTTTGTCTGGTCTTCTGGGTAGACGGTTTCTGGGGATTGACGGTGGCACTTTCCTTGATGATGCTTTTTTTTACGGCCATATTACCCCAGATAGAGGTGATAACGCTGGGATGTGTCAATAGTAACCCCAGCCGCTACAATCACATTCGATTATGGGGCAGTATAGGTTTTATTTTGTTAACGGTTATTGCCGGAAAACTGATCGATGTATTTTCCAGCGAAGCGCCTATTGTCATCAGCGCGGCTGTACTGCTGGGACTTTTTATTATTACCCTAGGGTTAAAAGAAGTCCCCCCGCAGAAAAGTGAGCAAATTAACACCGATTCTATTTGGCGTAAGGTCAGACACCCCGTCTTTATTGGCTTTATCTTAGCTTCCTTGTTGATCCAGGTTAGCTTTGGTCCCTATTATGGTTTTTTTGCCTTATACGCTCGGGATTTGGGTTACACAGGACAAGAGACTGGGGCGTTGATTGCCTTAGGCGTGGCGGCGGAGGTGATCATATTTATTCTTGCCGGGCGCTTAATTTCCAGTTTAGGCGTCAAATGGATACTGTTTGCTAGCATGGTGATAACTGCACTACGTTGGTACCTGTTAGCTGAGCTGGCAGATTTTTGGCCCAGTCTGATCCTTAGCCAATCCTTGCACGCTTTTAGTTTTGGTCTTATTCATGCGACCTCAATCCACTTTATTCAAAAATATTTTACCACTAAATTTCGCAGTCAAGGCCAGGCATTATATGTCAGCATTGCGTTTGGGATAGGTGGGGCGGCGGGAAACTATGGTGCCGGCATGGTTTGGCAACAAGGCCTGGGTGCGGAACTGGCGTTTACATTGGCAGCACTTATGGCGCTATTGGGTGCGGTTATCATTATTTTCATCCCCACAAAAAGTATGTGACAACCAGTAAACTAAGACAGGTGTAGAGGTTTAGATGGGCTGAAAAAGAGTGGTGTCTGCAGTATTACACAACAAAATTCGTTATTTAACGATTGAATTATAGTGTGTATTTACTACACAATCAGGATGGGGCTCTCTCAGGGGATTGGGTTTTTAGGCTGCTATAAAGTGTTGATAAATTAGCCTTGTTAGACCAGTGCAGAGGATGAAAATAGTTGACGTAAACCCCCAGAGTGCTATTATAAGTGGGCTTGAAAGTACGTTTGATATTTATGTAGATTGTTTCGATGTTCCAATGTAGTACCTCGTTTTGTAGATCATAAGTAATAGCAACACACTTCAGCAAACCCCGCCTTGAAAAAGGTTTTTATTACTCTTGAAAATATATAGGAAAGACTATGTCTGCTACTACCGGTACAGTTAAATGGTTCAACGAATCTAAAGGCTTTGGTTTCATTCAGCAAGAAAACGGTCCTGACGTATTTGCTCATTTTCGTGCAATTACAGGTACTGGCTTTAAAACGCTAGCTGAAGGTCAAAAAGTTGAGTTCACTGTAACTCAAGGCCAGAAAGGCCCACAAGCCGAGAATATCGTCGTACTTTAATCTAAGCTTGCTTGATTAAATACGAATTGCAAAAAAAGGCAAACCTCAGGTTTGCCTTTTTTTATACCTGCACAAAACAGAGGTTGATCCCATCCCTGGTGCTGCGGCCAGCCATTCATCTCGATAACTGCTCCTGCGTTATTCTACCTTCCACCATCCATGGCGGTCGCATGAATGTCGTTCAACCGGCAGGAGCAGTTCTCCTGAAAATCTCGGTTTCCCCCTTTTTTTATGGCGGTTTGGATATTCAATACCCTACTAATCTATCGTCAATTCTCCCCGTAAGTCACTGACCAATAAATTCTTCATCTCTTGCACACTCAAATTTTTACTTAATAAGTAATGTAACTTGGCCAGAGCAGCTTCAGGTGTCATATCTCCTCCTGATAACACCCCTATATCCCGTAACGCATTACCATTAGCATAGCCGGACATATCCACTTTGCCACGCAAACATTGGGTACAATTTAATATCAATATACCGTTGTCATTGGCGCGCTTTAACTCTCCTAATAAGGCTGGATTTTGCGGCGCATTACCCACACCGTAACTTAATAAAATCAGCGCCTTGACTGGCTGCATCAGAAAATTATGTATCACCTGGGCGCTAATACCAGGGTATAAACTGACCACGCCAACGGGTTGGGGTGTGACTTCGCTAACCGATAAGGGGTGTTCGCTGATTGGGGTGACAGTACCCGCTTTTACTTCTATATTAATCCCGGCTTTAAGTAACACTGGAAAATTGGGTGAACCAAAGGCATCAAACCCATCAGCATCGACTTTCCTGCTACGGTTACCCCTGAGTAACTTATTGTTAAAAAATAGCGTAACCTCAGGAATGGGAAAGTTAGCAGCTAAATACAAGGCATTCAACAAATTTTCCTGTCCATCAGAGCGTAGCTGGGCAAGGGGTATTTGTGAGCCTGTGACGATCACCGGTTTACCTAAATTTTCTAACATAAAAGACAATACAGACGCGGTGTACGCCATGGTATCAGTGCCGTGAAGTATAATAAAACCATCATAATCCTGATAGTGGCATTGAATGTCGTTGGCAATGTATTGCCAGTCTTTGGGGCTCATATCCGCCGAGTCTATTAAGCTGTCGTATTCATGAATGGTAAAGTCTGGCATCTCGTGGCGATGAAATTCAGGCATTTTAGCGATAGTTTGTGACAAAAAACCCGCTACCGGAATATAGCCTTTTGCTGAGGGGCGCATACCTATAGTTCCACCTGTATAGGCGACATAAATCTGTTTTTTCACTACTTCAATACTCTCTCAGAAATTTCGTAGATTGTAACGCTTGTAGGGTCTATACAACAACTGGCCACATAGCAGCTCGTTAATCAAACTATTCAAAGAATCCAGAAGTTGAGCCGCATGACTATCTCCCTAGAGACAATAACGTTGATATTGGGCGATAAGGTACGGCAGACTAATATTATGTCTGGTGGTTAACTGGCAATTGGCCAGGACAAAAACACGCCTCCCAGTACCGAGCAGGATAATTATTCTGCTCCATCAAGCGCCAGATATTATCTACAGGAAAGCGTTTATCTATAGATAGGTGAATACTTTGGGTTGTTCCTCAGCGGGTATGAGCCTGGGGACAGGCTGATTGGCTTTTTACCCATAAACAAAAAACGCCAAAGTCTGGAGATAGACACCCAGTGTAACCCGCGTCGCATTCACACCATGCACCTTAAAGGGATCATACTGCGGTTCGTGTATCTTCTGGGTCCACAGTTCGCGCCAGCTGCAGGCAGTGGCAATAACAGGTAAATCCCCACTAGACGCTTATATTTTATTTGGGGCCAACATTATACTACAGGAGGTTAAATTAATCATTTTACCCCTGAGGTACTTAAGTTCTAAGCTTGCGATTAAACAGACTGACTGCCATTTGATAACATTGCATGGCCAATTGTGCATCATATCTTTCGCCTTCATCCCGCATAAAAGCATGGTGAGCATTAAACTCATGCCAAGTGAAATTAAGATTGTGATCACTCATCGTTTGCTGGATCAGCGTTCGCCCTGTTGCAGGCACATGGGGATCTTGTTTACCAAAGATCATAGTCAGCTCAGCTTGAATATCACCGCTGCGTGTTAATGAGTCATTTCCCTGTTTGCAGGGTAGGGAGTTTGAGTGGATATCTGTGGGATATAAACAAAATGCCGCTGCTATGCCTGGGTTTAGTGCTGCGCGAAAAGCTAAATGTCCACCAATGCACACACCCATACTGCCGAGTTGGTTATTACAATAGCTTTGCCCAAGGATGAATTCAAGCATCGCCTGGGTGTCATCGTCGTGTTGCTCCAGAGATTTGGCAAATTTGTCTGCATTGCCTTTATCTTTACCTATGTCGTCATAGGCTAATACTGTGCCCATAGGATTAAACTCATGAAAAACCTCTGGTACCAGCACCACAAATCCGTGACCGGCCATTATCTGAGCACTGCGGGTTACAGGTGCCGTTTGTTGAAAAATTTCTGAATAAAAGATAATCGCCGGAAATTTACCAGGGGCTAAAGGGCGATAGACTGATGTTTGCATTGCGCCTGTAGGCGTAGCGATCTTTGTGCTGTGAGACTGTATTAACATAGGGGCTCGTAATGAATGACAAGTAGCCTAAGAGTAATCTAGGCCTGTACCTGTTTAAAGAGAAATTAATATGGGTATAAGGTCAAACCAGTCAAAACTGACGATCACACAACATCTAAAAAGGGTTTATGCACCTTTAAAACTTCCCATCACGGTTTTTTGTAGACAAGTTTTCCACAGTTGCGGGCGACACAGCATTTAACGGATTAAATCAAAGCCTTTTTTGTGTAACTGGCCGTTAGCTTCAATCAGATCCAGTAATTCATCCCCTGGTACAGGTTTACTGTAATAATAACCTTGGTAACTATCACAACCAATTAGCTTTAGATAATCATATTGTTTTTTTGATACAACCCCTTCAGCTACTACCCATAAATTTAAATTTTTAGCCAGAGTGATAATAGTTTGTACTATGGCTTCATCGTTTGCGCCCATGGTTAAATCGTTAATAAAGAATTGATCAATTTTGAGCACATCTATGGGCAGATTTTTAAGATATTGCAGTGACGAGTAGCCAGTACCAAAATCGTCTATAGCCAGGCGAACCCCCATGTCCTTTAGTTCAAATAATTTTCTTTTGCTATCCTCAAGGTTGTGAATAAGAACAGACTCAGTGATTTCAAGTTCCAGTTGTTGAGGTTTAACACCATTTTTTAACATCACTCTGCGAATTTCTGAGGTAAAGTTTTTTTGTTGAAACTGGCGCACACTCATATTGATGGAGAGGTAAGGGGCCGGGGGAGACGGAAGTTTGTTCCATGCATCAATTGTGCGACAAGCTTCTTCTAATACCCAGGTACCTATAGGGATTATCAACCCCGTTTCTTCTGAAATTTGTATAAAGTCATTGGGTTGCACCAAGCCTTTATGGGGATCGACCCATCGTATTAGAGCCTCTACTCCACTAACAGCTTGTGTTTTGAAATTTATTTGTGGCTGATAAAATAGTCTGAACTGATTTTCCTTAAGGGCTTCACGTAATCCGTGTTGTATATAAAGGCGTTTATCTGCTTCTTTTTGCAAACTGGGTGTGACAAAGTGATAATTATTTCGGCCTGATTTTTTTACCTTGTACATAGCGTTGTCGGCAAGCTTGACTAATTCGGTAATGTTATCTGTGTCATCGGGAAACATGGCTATACCAATACTGACGGTTATTTGCAAATTATGGTCATGAATTGTGATGGGCTCAGATATATTGTGGATGATTTTATCACCCACATTGGTCGCATGACTGAGCGCTTTATTTTTATCTTCACCTAAATCTGCCAGTAAAACGACGAATTCATCCCCCCCCATACGGGATATGGTGTCCTCTTCACGTATACACGCGGTTAAGCGTTTGGCGATGACTTTTAGCAATTCATCACCAATTAAATGGCCTAAAGTGTCATTCACAACCTTAAAGTGATCGATATCCAGGATAAAAACAGCACCATGCTGGTGATTACGGTGTGACTGGGCTAAGGCTTGTTTCAACCTGTCCTGTAATAAAATTCTATTGGGTAAACCCGTTAAATTGTCATAAAACGCCATAAAGTGGATATTTTCTTCATCTTTTTTACGCTGAGTGGCATCGGATGACACACTGATATAATGAGTTATGGCATCGCCAGTATTTTTTACGGCTGTGAGGCTGATCCATTCAGGATAAATTTCACCATTTTTACGTCTATTCCAAATTTCACCTTGCCAACTCAGATTTTTATGAAGTGCATCCCACTTACTATTATTAAACGCTTCATTCATTTTTTCTGCGTGTAAGATATTGGGGTTTTTACCCAGCACTTCTTTTTCAGTGTAGCCAGTTACTGTAGTAAAAGCTTTGTTAACTCTGGTTATTCGCCCTTGGGCATCTGTTATTACGATCATTTCAGCGCATTCATTTAGCACAGAAGCATCTAGCTTTAATGTTTTTTCCATCTCCTTTAAATCAGATATATCACTAATAGCAATATGAATACGTAATCCTGAATCACTCAGTTCAGGGGAACAATCTAATTTCACCCAAAATGGGCTTATATTTGTACTATGTAACCTCAGCTCACATGTTTGCTGTGTTTTGTGATCCGCCAACTTTTCACTGCAAAAATAAAACGTGTCTTGATCTTCGCTAAATATAAAATTATTGAAAGGCCGACCCAAAAAACCATCCTTATCGAGTTTCAATTGTATAGAAAGGGTCTGGTTTATTTCGATTATATGATGTGAATCATCTAATGTTATATATCCAATCGGCGCTACGTCAAAATGTCTGAAGTGAACAGATACTTCTTCTTTTAACTTACCATGTAATGTATTTAAATCAGAGTTTGCGGTATGTAAATCTTCGTTTTGTAATTCTAGTTCTATTCTGTAGGTATCCAGTTCTTGCAATAACCGCAAAAAATCTATTTTATTATCAACAACAGCAGATTTAGATGTGGTTTTTAATATATCTTCTGCACGCATCCTAAGCTGTGAAAAATCATCTCCGTTGTTCATTTTTGCAGACCTTAATTTAAGATTTTTCTGGGGTTATAACCAGTATCGTATATAGGAAATTAGACGTTTTATTTACATCTGGAATTGTAATTGTTATTTCACAATTTACCGAGTTATTCTTAAAATTCGTTATTTTTGATTTAAATGCTGCAGCGTATTTATTTTCAATAATCATTTTCATCTGATTGAAAAGATATGTTTCAGATTCAATATTAGCGGGTAATTTTTCTAACAGTGTGGCCTTGTTTTTCTCAGAAAATAATACCAGGCCCGTTTTATTAATATTAAGGGCGCAGATAAGATTCGTCATAATATGTGCATCAAAGTTTTGGTCATCAAAATGAGCCCTTAACTTATCTACAGTCGTGATTTTATTTATTGTAATATAGTTGGCAAGTTTTGACGTGTCAATTTCAAGTATAGTAAAAGGGCAGTTGTCGAATAGACTTTTGTATCGTTTTTCACTATCGATAAGTGCCATTTCAGAATTTCTTTGGGATGTTATATCTGTAAAGGATATAACAACACCAGCTATTATATTGTTTGCAGTACGATAGGGAAGCACCCGCATTTTATAATAATTTTGTTTGTCGTCATGGACATCTTGTTCAATTTTTTCTAGTGTTTTTAAAACAATAGCTGCGATTTCTGATAATTTTATATCCTGTAAACAGGACGAAAGGTGAGACACTGGGCGGTGAATATCGGTAGGCAATAGATGAATTATGTCGGTGATTTTTGGTGTGAAACGTCTGATTTTTAACTCAGTATCCAGAAAAAGAGTCGCTACTTGAGTGCTATCCAGAAGATTTTTTATATCATCATTTGCGCTGGACAACTCATCGATATGACTTTGCAACTGTGCATTAACGGTAACCGATTCTTCATTAAGGGATTGTAGTTCTTCTTTAGATGTTTCTAGTTCTTCATTGGTTGATTGTAGTTCTTCATTGGTCGATTGTAATTCTTCATTAGCGGATTTTAATTCTTCGTTCGCTGTTTCTAATTCTTCGACAGTAGTTTCTAAGTTATCACGGGTACTTTCTAATTCTTTAACCAGGATGTTGACTTCATCATTTTTAACCCCGCTATTGGGTATGACTTCCAATTCTTCTGGCTTAACACTTGTTTTTTCAGAAAAGGTAACCATTACCAAGTCTTTTAAATTACCTGCATCATTTAATAACTTAACGGTCAAATCAATACATTTTTTCTTATTGTCGATTTCCAATGGAATCGATTTTTTTGTAATCTCTTTTTTATGTAATAAGACACTGCGAATAGCATAGGATAAATCTTCTCGAAGCTGCGGTGTGCGTGCCATCTCCAATATGTTATTAGTTAAACGACCCTGAGCAGGTTCCAAATAATGTCCTAGGCGGCCGTGAACGTAAATTATATCCATTTGATTATTCACAATGACACAAGATGGGATATGACTTTTCTTAAGGATCGTTTCAACAAGTTGAAGTGCGCTCAACTCAGTGATTGGTGAGAAAGGCACAGGTTTAGTGTTTTTTTCCATTTTTATAGAACTCTGTTTATCAGTGAAATACAATTCAGAAGTCGAATCTTTCTCTAAAGACTTACGTTTGAATATTTTCCATTTCCGATTAATTATTTCAAAATAATTGTTAGATTGGCCTGTGGTTTCAGAGGGCCCAAGAAATAAAACCCCTCTCTCTTTTAAGCTATAATGGAAAATTGGGAAAATATTTTTTTGTAATTCATGACTAAAATAAATCAACAAATTTCGACAACAAATTATATCTAATTTTGAAAATGGCGGATCTTTAGTTATATTTTGGGTGGCAAATACAACCGTTTCTCGAATAGATTGTTTAACTTGAAAATAATCTCCTGATGTTATGAAGTAACTGTGGAAATATTTTTCGGTTATATCTATTTTACCTGACAAGGAATATCTACCACTACGAGCTTTATCAATCGAGTGTTCATCAATATCTGTGGCAAAAATTTTTATATTCATATTTTTGCCCGTGGTCTTGAGATACTCTTGCAACAATATGGCGACAGAGTAAGCTTCTTCACCGGTGCTGCAACCAGGCACCCAAACGCGAATAGTATAATTATCAGGTTTGTTATCGAGTAGCTGAGGTAATACGCTGCTAGAAAGTAACGCAAAGGCCTCTTTATCTCTAAAAAAACAGGTTACACCTATGAGAAGATCCTGGAATAATGTGATGACTTCATTGGTATCTTTGCCGACTAATTCTAAATAATCATTAATATTGGCAAGATGGAGTACTTGCATTCTTCTTTCTATTCGCCGGGAAATGGTTTTTTTCTTATAAAGGGAAAAATCATGGCCTGTTTTATTTTTAATAATCGTTAAAATATTGGTAAAAGAATTGCTCAGTATTTTCATGTCTGCAGGTTGTTGATGTTGATTTTTTTTATTAAAGTGTTTTATCAATTGTTGCGGCATTTTTTCTGGTACGAGTATGCAATCAACCAGACCGGTGGCTATAGCATTTTTAGGCATACCATCGTATTTGGCTGACGCTATAGATTGCACTATAACGTAACCTGAATGGTCTTTTATCTCTTGCAGCCCTACTTTCCCGTCTGAGCCGGTGCCCGATAGGATAACGCATGCTCCAGAGCTGCCATGGTCCTGCGCCAGGCTTTTAAAGAAAAAATCTATAGGCGACCTAACGTGTAAATCAACAGATTCTGTTAATTCCAGTCTACGGTTTGCAATAAGTAAATTTTTACCGGGGGGGATGACATATATTTTGTTTTTTTCTACGTATTGGTGATCACCAATTTTGACCACGTCCATTTTGGTTTGTCTTTGCAGCAATTCAGGCAACAGACTATTGTGTGAGGGGTCCAGATGCATAACCACCACAAATGCCATACCGCATTCTTTTGGCACGTTTTTGAAAAAAAGTTCTAAGGCTTCAAGGCCTCCTGCAGAAGCTCCTATACCAATAATCGGTAAATCATCATTCATATCGTATTAGGTCACTCATATCTTATCAGGCTTAGTTTTCGCTAACTTGGGTTTATAGTTTAAGTCATTCTAACGTTTAGTCACGATAATATTATTGCCTTGCTTATTAAATTACGTGGTCAGCTATTACTACTTAATATTTCATTAATTTGCTATTAATAAAATAGCCAAAAAGCAAACTCAGCTATCCCATGCTAACCTGCTTTTTTAGCCAAGACTTAGCGTCCTGGCGCGATACGAGAGAAAGTGTATATCAGCACATTATTTACCTTAACACTTAAGTATTCAGTGAGTAACTTATTAGCCGAGGTTATTTCACGGCACACCGGTTTTTTGGGCAACGCCATCCTCTGATTGAGTGATTCTTAGCTACTGTTAGTAGCCGAAACTCAAACCAAAACAAATATTTATGAATCTGAACCAATTATTTTGCTATATCTCAGACAGGTCTCCTCCATGATCTATCGGCGCAAAGCTGCTATGTTAGTGGCAATTAAATTAAAATAATTAGGAAATTAAAATGTTTAACGTAAACGAATATTTTGCAGGTCAGGTAAAATCTATAGCTTTTGATACTGCTGTAGGCAATTCTACCCTAGGGGTGATGGCACCAGGAGAATACGAATTTGCGACCAGTAAACATGAAACCATGTCCGTGGTAAGTGGTGTAATGAATGTCTTGTTACCCCAAACGACTGAATGGCAAACCTTTGAAGCCGGTCAATTATTCAAGGTTGCGGCCAATGTTAAATTTAACGTCAAGGTTAGTGTCAATACTGCTTATTTATGTGACTACGTTTAATTATTTTTAGATGAAAAAAACCGTAAAAAAACTGGATAACAATGTTATCAAAGCTCTGACTTTGGCCTGTGAAATTGCCAAGGATAAGATCCCAGGTTTTAAATGGTTAACCCATACCGCCAGCTATGATTGTTTCCCCGGCAGCCTGGCGGTATTTTGTGTTTTCGATACCCAAGCCTCCCTTTATCAAGCACAAAAGGACGAACTCGAGCTTTATTTGCGCCGCGTGATCCAGGGGCAATTACTGAAAGTCGGCATCAATCTCAAAGATGCCCGTCATCTTGTACGTCTGGATAGCGAAGAAGCTTGCGATGCACAAAACCAAGGTAACTGGGAGCAGCGCCTGAAAAAGCATTGATGCTGCAGCGTTGTTGGCTGCTCTCCTATCGCCAACTGTGTTTCACCTAGTACGCTTAAGCTCATGGCGCTGAGTTCCTTTTCCGCCTGGCTACCACTCCAATGGCTTCGGGTATAAAATAGGTGTGCTTTATTCTGGGATATGCCAGTTGTTAACAAAGTGCATGACGGATGTTGAATCTCAAGCTGATTTTAGCGCCGCCCAACTTACTAGTGTCGATCTGTATTTGCCCTTGATATGCATCGACTAAATCAGCCACTACTGCCATTCCTATACCTTGCCCATCCGCGTAGGTGTCCAATCGGGTACCGCGATTTAGCATGACCTGGCGTTTATCCGCTGGAATACCGTGGCCGTCATCTTCTACTTCAATAAATAATAGAGACGTGCGTTGGTAGACTGAGATGCGCACCTGATGCCTGGCAGCTTTACAGGCGTTGTCCAGCAGATTACCCAGTAACTCCATCAAATCTGTGCTGTCACCATAAAAACACAAACCTTGATCCTGTTGTGTGTGGCTAAGAGTCAGTGTTTTTTCCGCGTGTACCTTATTCATTGCGCTAATTAGTTTGGCTACCACAGGTGCTATCACCACTGCTTTTTTCCACGCATTAACTGCGCCTGCAGTTGCCCGTTTTAACTGGCGGCGGATTTGCTGATCGATTTGCTGGATAGGTTCGTGGGCATCCTGGGGTAAATTTTGATTACCTGCCAGCACTGCCAGAGGGGTTTTTAGACTATGGGCTAAATCACTGAGACTGTTTTTATAGCGGTTGCGTTGCTGCTGTTCGGTGGCCAGTAAATGATTAATACTGTTTTTAAGCTTTTCCAGTTCTGGAGGGTAGGTCTGCTCAATACTGTGTAATTTTCCGGCTTCTGCTGATTTAATCTGTTCTATTAAGCGATTAATGGGCAGTAAAGCTGCGTTAAGACTCAATAGCAGCAGCACCAGCAAAATAAATGCTATCAAGGTCAGCCACTTCCACAAGGCATTGATAAATGCCTGCTCCTCAACATTGTAAGCCCGCTTGTCTTGTAAAATATAAAAACTAACCGGAATAAAGGAATCCCCGGCATAAAACTCTGCAGTATAGGCAAACAGGAAGTAATCAGTGAGTAGGGTGAAGTCGTTGCGAAACAGTTCCTGGCCTATTTTAGGGGCACTAAAGGGGGGCATTTTCTGCCAATTCAGGGTGGAGATGGATTGCCAGATCAATTTGCCATCAATTTCGATAAAAGCATACAGCCCCGAGCCAGGAATATTCAACTGATTATTAAATAATTGCTCGGGCATTTGCGGTTGCTGGTCTTGTATTTCGAATTCAGAGATGAGCGTTAAGCTTTGCACCCGTAATTGTTGCAGCATTGATTGACTGAGACTGCTGACAAAAGCACTCTTGAGTGTCAGCGCCGCCAGGGGAATAAAAACCAGTAACACCACCACAGCGGCGGCAAAACTGCGCAGTCGTAAAGATAAGCTTTTCACCCGTGAGGCTTAAAATTGGCGACTGATACGATAACCACGCCCGCGCAGGGTTTCTATAGGATTGATGGTGCCCTGAGGGTCTAGCTTTTTCCGTAAGCGGCCCACAAATACTTCGATCACATTGCTGTCCAAATCAAAGTCCTGATCGTAGATATGCTCAGTTAATTCGGTCTTGGAGACGATTTTTTTGGGGTTAAGCAGCAGGTATTCCAATACCTTGTATTCATAGGCCGTCAGTTCAACATCCAGGCCGTCAATGCTAACCTGTTCGCTGAGGGTATTGAGGCTAATAGGGCCATTTTCGATAGTCGGACTGGCTTGCCCGGCAGCGCGGCGGATCAGAGCTTTTACCCTGGCCAATAATTCCTCATTTTGAAAGGGCTTGGTCAGGTAGTCGTCAGCGCCCGCATCCAGACCTTCGACTTTTTCTTGCCAACGATCCCGGGCGGTGAGGATTAAGATAGGGCAGGTGACCTGGTTTTTACGGGCTTTTTGGATCACCGCAAAACCGTCTATAATGGGCAGGCCAATATCGATTATGGCCAGATCGTAAGGGTGTTCGTTGAGCAAGAATAATGCTTTGGCGCCATCATCGGCTAAATCTACGCTGTACCCGTTTTGCTGCAGTAATGAATCCAGCTGGGTTAATAAACGACTGTCGTCTTCGACAATTAATATGCGCATTATTTCTCTCTCTTGTTTTTACTGCTGACTTTACCAGACGCTTTATCAACATCCACTGACACTACCCGGCCAGATTTTTGCAGTACTTTTACCCGATACTTATTTTTATTTTGATCGACTTTCAATACCCGTCCCTGGTATTTTTGTTGGGCCTTTTGTGCTGCCTGGGATTTGTCTATGGGTTGAGGTACATCTTGGGCCGCAAGATTACCTGCTGCACCTAGCATCAATGCTGCACACAATATAAACAACAAATTATTACGGTTAATTTTCAAGTTATGCTCCTTCTGGGCACATCAAAGCATAATAGTCTAGCCCAACCACACTGAGTGAGGAAAGGCTTAATGGCGGGCAAACGTTTTTTTCACTGATGATCGCCATGCCTAATCAAGCGAGTGTAACCGCCGGTATCTGAATTTTAGCTGAATTCTCCCTTTGCACAGTGCACTAAAGCACCTGTTGAACAGCGGAGCGATCACTATAACTGCGGGTTATTAGATTGAAATCGCCAGGCTTAAAAATCCACTTTTTTACGCATTACCTTTTTTTGACCTGATTTTTTCTTGCCTTCAATACGGCGAATTTTTGAGCCCTTGGTGGGTTTGGTAGGCCGGCGAGTTTTTTGTACCACACCTGCCTGGCGGATAATCTCAACCAGACGTTCAATGGCTTCCTGGCGGTTCATATCCTGGGTGCGATGGGCCTGGGCTTTGAGTATTAATACGCCATCCTGGGTAATGCGATTATCGTTACTGGCTAGCAACTGCTGTTTATAGAAGGCTGGCAAGGATGATGCGTTAATGTTAAAACGCAAGTGGATTGCACTGGAGACTTTATTGACATTCTGCCCCCCCGCACCCTGTGCCCGGATAGCAGTGAGTTCAACTTCATTGTCTGGTAGTAACAGGTAACTTTTAATTTTAATCATTTACACATCATAACATTTCATGGGTGGCTACGGGGCAATCATTGGGCAATAGCGAAGGCCATTGCCCCGATAGCGCCCTATGGCAGTACCTTGATATAAGGTTTGACCACCACTTTTTTAAAGACCCCGGCTAGCATATAGGGGTCGTTGTCGGCCCAGGATTGGGCTTCTGGCAAGCTGGCAAATTCTCCAATCACCAGTGAACCGCTAAAACCTGCTTCACCAGGTTCGGCACTGTCGATGGCGGGACATGGCCCGGCTACCAATATTCTGCCAGCATCGACCAGATGCTGAATACGGGCTAAGTGGGCACTGCGCGTTTGTTTACGCAGTGCCAGGCTGTTTGCCACATCTTCACAATAGATCACATACCACATAAGCTAGTTTCCTTTTTTGGTTGCTTGTTTCATGTCCCGCACAAAACCTGTCAGGGCGCTGAGCATCTTGCCTGGCTGGTGAAGGTTTTGGGCGACAATATTTACCGTGGCGGAACCGGATATGGCGCCAGCAGCACCGCCGGCAATGGCGTCTCTGACTTGTTCGGGTTTAGATATACCAAAACCCAGCAGTGGGGGGGCGACTTTATATTGGATCAACTTGGCGACCAATTCACTGGCCGGGACGGTCGCAGCGGTTTCAGCCCCTGTTACGCCTGCGCGACCTAGCAAGTAGGTATAACCCTCAGATTTCTGGCCGATGTCAGCCAAGGTTTCATCACTGGCATTAGGCGGGGCAATAAGAATTTGTTTGATGCCGGTTTGTTTGGCAACAGCAATAAAACGATCGGCTTCCCGTAATGGTACGTCAGCTATCAAGATTGAATCCACACCAACATCAGCTGCATCCTGGTAAAACGTTTCAATGCCGCGCTTGACCACGAGATTGCTATACAACAATAAACCCACCGGAATATCAGGATAGATTTCACGGAACTGGCGTAAAACTTCGAAACAGTCTTTGGGGTGAATGTGGTTTCTTAAGGCTCTAATGCTGGCCTGCTGTATGGTAGGGCCATCGGCTATGGGGTCTGAAAAGGGAATACCCAACTCTAACGCATCAGCGCCTCCTTCAACCAGGGCCTTGAGTATGGCTAACGAGGTTTTAAGATCCGGATCACCCAGCATCACAAAAGGCACAAAGGCACCTTCGTTTTTGGTGACCAGTTTAGCAAACATTTGTGCGTATCTGTCGGGGTTATTGGCCATTGGTTTGATCTCCTAAAATGCTGTATACATGGTCTAAATCTTTATCACCGCGACCGGACAGGTTGACCACTATGATGGTTTCTTCTTCCGCTTCATCTGCCATGTTTAAGGCATGGGCAATGGCATGAGCTGACTCCAGAGCAGGGATAATCCCTTCTTTACGTGATAATAGTTGGAAGGCGTTCAGGGCTTCTTCATCTGTGACAGCCACATATTCAGCGCGACCTATGTCGTGTAAATGGGCATGCTGGGGGCCAACACCCGGATAATCCAGGCCTGCCGAGACCGAATAAGACTCTTCAATCTGACCGTCTTCGTCCTGCATGATGTAGCTATAGGAACCATGTAAAATGCCCATGGTACCTTTGCCAATAGCCGCACCGTGTTCAGTGGTGTGCAAACCTCTACCCGCTGGCTCTACGCCGATTAATCTTACGCTGGGCTCATCAATAAAATCGGCAAACATGCCTATAGCATTCGAGCCACCACCGACACAGGCAACCACAGCATCGGGTAAACGGCCTTCTTTTTCCATGATTTGCGCACGGGTTTCTTCACCTATCATACGATGGAATTCACGTACTATGGTAGGGAATGGGTGGGGACCGGCAGCAGTACCCAATAGATAATGGGCTTTTTCATAACTACCAGACCAATCACGCATAGCTTCGTTGACGGCATCTTTAAGTGTGCCGGAACCCGAATTGACCGGTATGACTTGTGCGCCCATCAACCGCATTCTAAATACGTTAGGAGCCTGGCGTTCCATATCTTTGGCACCCATATAGATGCGCGCTTTAAGGCCTAATAAGGCACAAGCCAGGGCAGTGGCTACGCCGTGTTGTCCGGCACCGGTTTCGGCAATGACCTCGGTTTTTCCCATGCGTTTAGTCAATAGTGCCTGACCCAAGACCTGATTAGTCTTGTGCGCACCACCGTGGAGCAAGTCTTCACGTTTTAAATATAATTTCACTTTTGGGTTGGTTACCAAATTACGTGACAGGGTCATAGCGGTCGGACGGCCCGCGTAATCTTTGAGTAACCCCATAAATTCAGCCTGAAATGCCGGATCATTTTGCGCATCGATAAAAGCTTGTTCGAGTTGATCCAGCGCAGGGATCAACAGTTCTGGCACATACATACCGCCGAACCGACCAAATTTGCTTGCTAGTTTATTCATCATCATTTCCCATTTTTAATTCTGTATCATTTGCGCAGGGTTACTACGTTAATACTGGCGTAATTGCTCAAAGGCTTGTTGTATTTTTATCGCAGATTTAATTCCTGGAGCGCTTTCTACCCCTGAATTCAAATCGATACCACCAAGAGCGAGTCTTGCGGCTTCTTGAATATTGTGAGGGTTGATACCCCCAGCCAGTATGATCTTATCCTTATCTACTGTATTGAGTTGGGGGTCGTGTAACAGTTGCCAATCAAATGTTTGGCCAGTTCCGCCACTTTGCGGGCCAATTTGGCAATCCAGCACAAACTTGTCTACCCCTTCCTCTGCCAATAACGGCAGGCTTTGTTGTACCCCCTTGGCTAACCAAATTTGGCAGCTAGCTCTAAGTTGTGGGCGTAATTGATTGATGTAGGCCTGGTCTTCCTGACCGTGTAATTGTACCGCTGCCAAATTCAAGCTGTAGCTATATTGCGCGACTACATCCACTGGTGCATTCACAAACACGCCTACGTAAGCAAAAGGTACTTCCTGACTTATTTGGCGGGCCTTAGCCAAAGTGACATAACGTTTGGAGCCATCGTAAAAAATAAGCCCGGCGAAACTGGCCCCTATTTGCGCGACCAAGGCTGCATCTTCGCTGCGGGTAATACCACATACTTTTACGGTGCCATAAATCAGCTGCTTAACCGCCCGGGTCATGTCATCCTCGGCCATTAAGGCACTGCCCACCAAAAAACCATCTACTAAGGGGGCTAAACGGCGTATATCCTGATGGCTATAAATGCCTGATTCGGAGATGATCAGGCAGGGGTGTGTCGCCTGTTTGACTAAAGGAACCAGTTTTTCGGTGGTGGCCAAATCGGTGCTGAGATCTCGCAGATCGCGGTTGTTGATGCCAATGATTTTGGCCTTTAGCGCCAAAGCCCTGTGCACTTCTTGTTCATTACTGACCTCGGTCAACACATCGAGCTGTAATGACTCAGCCAATTCCGCCAGCTCTCTATATTGGGTATCGTCAAGGACAGACAGCATCAACAAAATAGCGTCGCCATGGTGATATCGGGCCAAATACACCTGGTAGGGGTCAACAAAAAAATCCTTGTTGATCACCGGTTGGCTCACGCGGGCGCGCACATATTCCAGATACTCAAATTTACCTTGAAAGTATTTTTCGTCTGTGAGTACAGAAATACACGCAGCATAAGGGCCATAAGCCGCAATAATGGCATCCAGATCAAAATCTGATCTAATCAAACCTTTGGATGGGGAGGCTTTTTTACACTCCAAAATATAACCAGCGTTGGGTTGGTCTAACGCCTCATAAAAGCTGCGATCTGAGGGCGTTAAGCCGTCAATAAAACTGGCCAGTGGTAGGGTTATTTTGCGCTGGGCGATTTCCTGGCGTTTGTCCTGGACAATTGTTTCTAATACGTTAGCCATTATCGCTCCTTATTGTTTAATACGACTGATAGCCGCAGATTGTTGTATGATCTGTAACGGCAAATGGTTTGCCATGGCTTCCAGGGCCATTTTTGCCCCTTGCTTAAACGAGTCTGCTTTGCCACACAAGGTTAACAATGCCCCGGCATTCATAGCCACCGCCGCCTGATGGGCCGTTTCGCCTTTACCGCTTAATACCTGCTCAATAAGCTGTTTATTTTGTGTAGGATCCCCACCTGTTATGGCGCTTAATGGGAATTGTTCAAGGCCAAAATCTGCTGCACTGACCGAGTATTGGCGTAGTTTTTGGTTCTTTAGCTCAACGATGAGTGATTCACCGTGCAGGGCCAGTTCGTCTAATCCGCTGCCGTGTACTACCAGAGCATTTTGGTAACCCAGTAGTTGCAAGGTTTGGGCAAAAGGCATTAACAAGGCAGGATCATATACCCCGATCATGATATGACTGGGCCGGGCCGGATTGACCAAAGGCCCCAATAAATTGAATAACGTACGGGTTTTAAGGGTGGTACGTACCTTCATAGCATGTTTGATACCGGCGTGATAAACCGGGGCAAACAAAAAACACAGGTTGGATTGATCCATACAGGCTCTAGCGGTTTGGCCATCCATATCTAACGCAAGTCCGAAGGCATTAAATAAATCGGCCGAGCCGGACTTGCTCGATACGCTACGGTTACCATGTTTGGCTACTTTTAGGCCGCAACTGGCAGCCACTATAGCCGCTGCTGATGAGATGTTAATAGTGTTGTGACCGTCGCCACCCGTGCCTACTATGTCTGCAAAGTCGTAATCCGGGCGGGGAAAAGCGGTGGCGTTTTCGATAAGCGCTTGTGCCGCCCCGGCGATTTCTTGTGGCGTTTCGCCCTTTATTTTAAGGGCCGTCAATAACGAAGACAGTACTATATCGTCCACTTGACCGGTCACAATTTGCGAGAATATGGCTTTGCTCTCATCTTGGGTTAATGATTGACCTTGATACAGCTGCTCTAAGGCGCGGTGTAACATAATGATGTTCCTAATTCTGCGGCGGGTTAGCTGCCTGGGTTAAATAGTTAATGCTTTGCGTCAGCAACTGACTGCCAAATACGGTTAAAATGGACTCAGGATGAAACTGAAAACCCAGCATGCGATCTTCCTCGTGACACACCGCCATAGGGACGTCTTCAAAGGTTGCCAGCACCGTTAATTGGGAGGGCATATCACTGGCCATCAGAGAGTGGTAACGGGCCACTGGCAATGGCTGAGGTAATGCACTAAACATCTTGTCGCCACAATGTGTAATCAACGACGACTTGCCATGCATGACGGTATCTGCACGAATAATACTGCCACCGTAAGATTCCACTATTGCCTGATGGCCCAGACAAATGCCCAGTACCCCAAAGTGGCCTTTAACCATATTTAACAAGGCAGGCATGCTACCGGCATCAGCCGGGGCGCCTGGGCCAGGGGATAACATCAATAATACCTTGCTGTACTTGGCCTGTTCAGACATTTTGGCAAAAATAACCTGGGCGGGCACCGAGTTGCGGTAAATCTGCAAACTGAGGCCCATAGTGCGCAGTTCATCCACCAGATTGTAGGTAAATGAATCAAAATTATCCACCAAAAACACACTGATTTTAGCGTTTGCTTGAAGGCTCATTATTGTTGCTCCTCTTGTTGATGCGCCGTTAAAATCGCCGTTATCACCGCCTGGGCCTTACCCCTGGTTTCGTCGGCCTCGGATTGTGGATCGGAATCAAAGACGACTCCGGCCCCGGCTTGAATGTAGGCAGTTTTATTTTTAATAAAAGCTGAGCGGATAACGATACAGGTATCCATATCGCCCTGACCGTTGACATAACCCACAGCGCCGCCATAACTGCCTCGGCGTTGTTGTTCAACATCACGGATTAGTCTGGCGGCACTTACTTTAGGGGCCCCGACCAACGTGCCCATGTTCATACAGGCCTGATAGGCATGCAGTGCGTCCAGATCATCCCGTAGCTGACCCACGACCTTGGATACCAGATGCATCACATGGGAGTACCGGTCAACCTTGAGTAAATCCTTTAAATGCCGGGTGCCGGGTTTAGAGACTTTGGCCACATCGTTACGGGCTAAATCGACTAACATCAAATGTTCAGACTTTTCTTTTTGATCTTCCCGCAGGTTAAGTTCGATTCGGCTGTCAAGATCCAGATTAATGCTGCCATCTGCGTGTTTACCCCGGGGGCGAGTGCCGGCAATGGGGTAAATTTCTACCTGATTGGTATCTTGCAAATACTTAAGGGCAGATTCGGGTGAGGCACCAAACATACAGAAATCCTCGTCCTGCATGAAAAACATATAGGGGCTGGGGTTCTGCAGTTTTAAAGCTTCGTAGGCGCCGTGAGGATCTGGACAGGGTAAACTAAATATACGAGAGGGCACCACCTGAAAAATATCCCCAGCTAAAATATGTTGTTTGAGATTTTCTACATCATGGATATATTCAGCATCAGACTTGCTGACCTGAAGTTGTTGTTTGCCAACGATCTCTTTAGGTTTGTGGGGCAGGGGCTTAACGTTACGAATTTTATGTTTGATTTGCTCCAGGCGCTGACTGATGGCAAAGTAATTATTGCCAACATTTTTGCCGCTAAAAACACTGCCGATTAATTCGGTTGTTTTTACCTGGTGATCGATCAATAACAAGGTTTCTGCCAGATAAAATACGAAATCTGGACAGCTGTTGTCGCTATTTTTTACCTGAGGGAGTCTTTCGAAACTGGCTAATAAGTCATAGGCAAAAGCTCCCCCTAAAAACAACGCCTGAGGATGTTCGCGAATGGCCACAATTTTGTTGATCAACAAACGCAGTGCGTCAAAAACTGATGGGGCTTTTAAACGGCTGTCTTCATCTAAATCTTCAGCCGCCTCGGGAAAGGTAAGGGTGATAGTGCCACCCTGTTCGTCAAGGTGATGGGTCACGCCCTGAGGACAATAAGCGGCAAACAGCGGCAATACTGCACGGCCGTTTTCGGTTAAGGCCTCACAGGTAACTTCTTTGTCCAGACAAACCAGCTTGACTGCTGCATCTACCAATAACAGACTTTTGAGGTTGTCTTTGCTGTCGATCTCCGCTGACTCAAGTAATAAATTATGTGACTTTCCATGACAAAGATACTGATATATTTGCAATGGATCAGCTATGTAATCTACTGATAATGTTAATGTTTCTACCTTCCCTGCTTGTTCTGTTAATTGCGCTAAGCTCATTATTTTCTCGATTAATATTTTTGATGTTGGTCGATGTTTTTAATCGGGCATAAAAAAAGCCCGAACAATACGGGCTTTTAGTAATTTTATTTGTACAAATACAAACACTCACAGCCCGCTAGTTAAGGATGTGCCACCACCAATTCATGTTAGTTGTTGTGTATTGTGCCTGTATCATGTGTTTAATTACTCTTTAATTTGTTTAGTGTTATTTACTCAATATACACAAACTTTGACCTTTTTTAAGGATTTGTCTGCTATTCACTATGGAATGAGTATAATACACAATTTAGGCGTATAGAAGAAACCAAATTCGCTTCGCTGTCAACACTCAATCAGGTAATTATTTTAGAATTTATGAAAATCGATTTGCATAGCCATACATATTACTCAGACGGCCAACTCTCTCCTACAGAGCTGATTGACCGCGCGCACAATATGCAGGTAGACGTGTTGGCCATCACCGATCACGATACCATAGGGGGCATAGCGGAAGCCCAAGCTCATCAGGCCAAACAAAAGCGTGCATTGCAGATCATCCCCGGAGTCGAGATTTCGACCTCCTGGCATAATTTTGATATTCATATCCTGGGTTTAAATGTGGACCATCATGATCCCCTGTTTTTGCAACGACTGGCTATGCAAAGTCAGGAACGGGATGCCCGTGCACAAAAAATGTCTGACAAATTAGCCAAAGCAGGGATCGAGAATGTATTACAAGATGCCAAGGCGTTAGCCGGAGTAGGGCAGATCACCCGTGCACATTTTGCCAGGGTATTGGTTGAACGCCAGGAGGCGAAAGATTTTGAAAGCGTCTTTAAAAAATTCCTGGGTAAGGGCAAAAAAGCCCACGTGAAACCACAATGGATCACTATGCAAGAGGCCATTAAGTGGATCCACGATGCCGGTGGCAAAGCGGTATTGGCTCATCCGGGACATTATGATATGACCGGCAAATGGCTGCGACGGCTGGTGGAAGAATTCGCCCTGGCAGAGGGGGATGGTTTAGAAGTCACACATACGCGAATAAGCCCTGATAAACGCAGATTGATTAGCGAATTGGTAGTAGAATATAAGTTACAAGCCTCGGCGGGATCGGATTTTCATTTCCCCAGCCGTTGGACAGAACTTGGCAAAAATTTAGGTTTACCCCAGCAGCTTGAGCCAATATGGCAAGACTGGTCGTTTATTAATATGACACCTCACGCTGGGAATAGCGTTTAAAACACTGGAAACTTCACTTATGAGCCAATTTTTTTATATTCACCCTGACAACCCCCAGGCCCGCCTCATCAAGCAGGCCTGTGAGTTAATTCATCAAGGTCAGGTCGTGGTGTACCCAACTGATTCCGGTTATTCCATCGGCTGTCATATGGACGATAAAAATGCCCTTGAGCAAATATGTCGCATACGTCAGATAGGTAAAGATCACAATTTCACCCTTATGTGCCGTGACATGTCGGAATTATCAGAATACGCCCGGGTCGACAATAGCGCTTTTCGTATGATTAAAAATAATACTCCCGGTCCTTACACCTTTATTTTAAAAGCGACCAAAGAAGTTCCCAAGCGTCTGCAAAATCCTAAGAGGCGGACTATCGGTATTCGGGTACCTAATAATGCTATTGCCTTGGCCTTGCTTGAAGAACTGAGGGAGCCTTTGATGTCTATCTCCCTGATTATGCCCAACGCTACAGTCGCCGAATCGGATCCCGATGAAATTCGCGAAAAGTTGGAAAAACAAGTCGGATTAATCATCCATGGTGGCTTTCTGGTAGAACAACCCACCACAGTGATTGATTTGTCCGAGGGTGAAAACACCATTATCCGTCATGGTAGCGGCGATATTAGTCCCTTTGTTTAGTCGCTGTTAAGCATGAATAGTATTTGCTTTTCTTATCCACGCTGGCGGCAAGCTGTGCTAATGGATCAAGGCACAAACTAAGATGGCGACGATCAAGGATACCGTTCCATCTGGCTCAGCGTTGCCCCCTGAACCAGTACAACAGCCTTTGCCTTTGGCGTTTATCAATGGTCAGGCTTATACCGACAGGCCGGATGATTTATATATTCCGCCGGATGCACTGGAGCTGATTTTAGAGGCATTTGAAGGGCCACTGGATTTGTTGCTGTATCTTATTCGTCGGCAAAAATTTGATTTGGTGAATTTACCCGTCTACCAAGTTACCAAGCAGTATATGGAATACGTGGATTTAATGAAGGATTTAAAGTTGGAATTAGCCGCTGAATACTTGCTAATGGCGGCTATCCTGGCCGAAGTAAAGTCACGTTTGTTATTGCCTAAAAGACCGGATGCCGAAGAAGATGAAGAGGATCCCAGAGCTGAGTTGATCAGGCGCTTAAAAGAATATGAACAGGTAAAAACGGCGTCTGAGAAACTGGATTGTATTTCCCGTCTGGATCGGGATGTATTTAGCGCCTCTGCCCAACCCGGTGAAACGGTGGTAGCGATTAAAATTTTACCTAAAGTTAGCTTGCAGGAGCTGGTAGTGAGTTTTCAGTCAGTACTGAAGCGGGTGGATGCCTTTGAGCATCATCATATTACCCCAGAGATCTTGTCGACGCGTGAGCGCATGGCCACAATACTGGAGAAAATTAGCAGCGAACACTTTACCGGTTTCGAGCAGCTATTTAGTGTCAAAGAAGGTAAATCCGGGGTGGTCGTAACCTTTCTAGCTATTTTGGAGCTGTGTAAAGAACAACTGATTGAGCTGGTGCAGGCTCAGCCTTTTGCCAATATACATATCAAAATAAAGACTGGGGAGCAGTGGTAATGGCCGCGATTTCAGCGATACAGCTTAAGCAGTTGCTGGAAGCGGCAATCTTTGTTGCGGACGGTCCTTTGAGTATTGAAAAGTTGCAAGCTACCGTACTGAAGGATTTAAGGGTAAGCAAAAAATTGTTACAGCAAAGCATTAAAGAGATCCAACTGGATTATCAGGCCAGAGGTATCCAGCTGGTGGAAGTGGCCAGCGGCTATCGGTTTCAGTCTATGGACAGCTTAAGTCCCTGGTTAGGTAAATTATGGCAAGAGCAGGCACCCAAGTATTCACGGGCTATGCTTGAAACTTTGTCTATGATTGCCTATCGCCAACCGATTACCAGAGGCGAAATAGAGGATGTTCGTGGCGTGGCCGTTAGCAGTCAGATAATCAAGTCATTGTCACAACGCAACTGGGTAAAAGTAGTCGGGCATAAAGAAGTCCCTGGCCGACCGGCGCTATATGCCACAACCCCAGAATTTTTAGATTATTTTTCGCTGAAGAGTTTGCAGGACTTACCCAGTACGGCAGCCTTCGGGGAAAAGAATACCGCAGATACGCTCAATATAGTGGAAGAGCCTCAGTCGTCGCTTAACGCTGCGCCTGCAATTAAGCCAACAGACGCTGAGCAATCAACCTCAGATGAGCAAACGAATAACGGCAATGCCGATCAACCTAATCAACAAGAGCAGTTACATTAATGAGTGAAAAATTACAGAAAGTACTAGCTAACGCCGGTATCGGCTCCCGACGTGAGATGGAACGATGGATAGCGCAAGGGCGCATTTCGGTTAATGGCAAAATAGCCACCCTGGGTGACAGGGTAGAGCCGTTGGATAAATTGCGGGTGGACGGCAATTTACTCAGTGGCGCACCGCAAAAAAATATGTGTCGGGTGATAATGTATAATAAGCCCGAAGGTGAGTTATGCAGTCGTAAAGATCCCCAAGGGCGACCAACCGTATTTGATCGTCTGCCCAAAATACTGAATGGCCGCTGGATAGCCGTAGGCCGCCTGGATATCAACACCAGTGGTTTGTTGTTATTCACTAACGACGGTGAGCTAGCGAACCGTTTGATGCACCCCAAACATGAAATTGAACGTGAATATGCCGTAAGGGTATTCGGTGAAGTCAACCGTGAGATACTTAACCGTTTGACTAAAGGGGTTGAACTGGAAGACGGCATGGCTAAATTTACCGAAGTTCGCAAACGTCTAGGTGATGAAGAAAGCCTCAACAGTTGGTACAACGTCAGTCTATCTGAAGGTAAAAACCGTGAAGTTCGCCGCTTATGGGAATCACAAGGCCTGCAGGTTAGCCGACTGATTAGAGTACGTTATGGCACACTTGAATTGCAAAATCGTCTGCCACAAGGCGGGTGGATTGAGCTGCCATTACAGGATTTAAACGTATTGCGCACCAGTGTGAAGCTGGATGT
>JBKEFM010000033.1:0-28998 GCA_046709505.1 Paraglaciecola sp.
TACTCTGTTGACGGAGGTGCGATAGCCGCCAAGGTCAGTGCTATCGGTGAATCACGTACATTAGGGTATCAAGAAAATGGTATCGGCGGCTGGTTTACTATTTTTATTCGCGGGATGTTATGTAACTGGATGGTCTCTATGGGCGTGGTAGGTGCGATGATTTCTACCTCTGCAGGCAGTAAAATGGCGGCAATGTGGATGCCAGTTATGTTGTTTTTCTTTATGGGTTTTGAGCATTCAATTGTTAATATGTTCTTATTCCCTTTCTCCATGATCATGGGCGGTGATTTCACCATTTATGACTACCTGGTTTGGAATGAAATACCAACCGTTTTAGGTAATCTTGCTGGTGGTTTATGTCTGGTGGGTTTACCCTTGTATTATACCCATGTGAAAACATCACCGGAACGTAAATTGGTTAAATAAAAATTGACCGGTAGGTTGCAGGCTCCAAATATATTATGTTTGGAGCCTTTTTTATTGGAATACGTTAATGAGGAAAATAGATGAGTCGGCCATTAAGTGTGGTTATCGGGCAAGCCAGCACTAAGGGGCTTAAGATCATTAACCAGGATGCTATGGGTAAGGTCATCCCGACAGAGCCGCAGCTTAGTAATAAGGGTATTGTTGTGGCGATGGCGGATGGGATTAGTTCCAGTCAGGTCAGTCAAATTGCCAGCCAAACAGCGATTTCAAGTTTTTTAGATGATTATTACTGCACCTCCGATTCCTGGTCGGTGAAAACATCAGTGCAAAAAGTCGTAAAATCAATTAACTACTGGCTTTATGCACAGACGCGCAACAGCCCTTATCGATTTGAAAAAGATAAAGGTTATATTACGACTTTTAGTGCATTAGTCTTGAAATCTAATACGGCCCATGTATTTCATTGCGGTGATACCCGTATTTATCGAATATCAGGGGGGCAACTGGAACAATTAACCACAGATCATCGCCGAGTTGTTTCTGCTCAAATCAGTTATTTAACCCGTGCCCTTGGTATTGAGCAACAGCTAGAGATTGATTATCACAGTGAAGCCATTGAGATAGGCGATGTCTTTGTCTTGGCAACTGATGGTGTGTATGAATTTTTACAAAATCAGCAGTTTATCAAGCATATCGCTAATTCAGAGACTTTAGATAGCGCCGCAAAAAAAATTATTGAGCAGGCATTACTTGGTGGCAGTGATGACAACTTAAGTATACAAATTGTTCGTATTGAACATGTTCCTGATTATCAATTAGATGAAGTACAACAGCACGTTACTCAACTGCCTTTACCGCCGAGATTACATCCAAGAATGCAGTTTGATGGGTATGAAATTACTCGTGAAATTTATATTAGCAGCCGCAGTCATGTGTTTCTAGCTCGGGATCTAACCAGCCAAGAAACCGTCGTGATTAAAACACCTTCCACTGAGTTACGAAATGATACCCACTATCTGGAACTTTTTATGCTGGAAGAGTGGATTGCCAAACGACTTAATAATCCTCACGTAGTCAAAGCCATAGAACTGACTCGAAAACGAAATTTTTTATATTTGGTGAGCGAATTTATTGAAGGGGTCTCACTTGATCAATGGATGATCGATAATCCAAAGCCAGATATTAATCAGGTTCGATCGATTATTAGGCAAATAGCAAAAGGCTTACAAGCCTTTCATCGACAAGAAATGATCCATCAAGACTTACGACCCAATAACATCATGATCGATTATAGCAATACCGTTAAAATAATCGATTTTGGTTCAACCTATATTGCCGGCGTCACTGATCCCGTTAATGCACAGGCACTGCGTGGCACACTGCGTTATTCAGCACCCGAATATTTTTTGGGACACGTTGGCAGTGAGCGCTCTGACATTTATTCGTTAGCGGTTATTACGTATCAAATGTTATCGGGGCGTTTTCCTTATGGTGTCGAGATTGCCCAGGCCAAAAATATGTCAGCACAAAGACGTTTAAGCTACACAAGCCTGATAAACGACGATAGCGAATTTCCACTTTGGATTGATGATGCCCTAAAACGAGCATTACATATTGAGCCATTAAAACGCCACGGAGAGTTGTCTGAATTCATGTATGATTTACACCAACCTAATAAGGCGTATTTGTCGCGAAATCGTCGCCCCTTAATGGAACGTGACCCTGTTATGTTTTGGCAAGGGCTCAGTGCTATTTTATGCTTAGTGATTATTATTCAGCTGGCATTTTAATGTTATGTTTTTATATTGCACTCATCGTTGACGTTACAAACCAGCCACTACCCAAATGAGTGTGGTTTGGCAAGAAAAGCTAATGCCAAACTTCAGTTTTTTCAAAAATCAGACTAGCTAAGAAGGTACGATTAAATGCAAAGTGGAATAGTCTACCTTTATATTGCCTGCGGAGGAGCCGCAGGGGCCTGTATGCGTTTTTTTATGACGCAACTGATATTGCAATGGTTTGGCAGAGGCTTTCCCTACGGTACATTGCTGGTAAATGTAATTGGCTCTTTTAGTCTGGGCTTTTTATATTCACTTATCGCCCAGAGGCAAATGGAAGCGGTATTATGGAAAACAGCCCTTGGGACAGGTTTGTTTGGCGCTTTTACGACGTTTTCAACATTTTCTGTTGATACCTTGATGTTGCTTCAGCAAGGCCTTTGGATAAAAGGGCTTCTCAACATTTTTTTAAACCTTAGCTGCTCCTTGTGTGCCGCCTGGTTAGGCACCGTTATGGTTACTACTTTTGTTAAAGAGCAATAGTTATACCCATCGACCTTACAGCTGTAGCGTTGTTGGCTGATTTCACTTTGCCCTATCGCCAACCACGTTGCACTTAGCGCATCTAAGTTCATGGGCCTGAGTTGTTTTTGTCGCTTGGATGCACTTCATTGGCTTTGGACATATAAAATAAACGATTTTTCCACCAACAAAAAAATCAGAAAATCACTGCCCGGCAAGTCGCCAATAGGGGATTCGACGGTCCGGTTGTTTTTATTGATGAAGTTGTCAGCAAAAGTCCTGAAGTTGCTTTAGTATTGTCAAATGTTTCTTTCACGCGCGACAAAATACGCACTCATGTCTGATATCCCAGCAGTTACTACACAAGTTGATAAGCCCATAGCTACGCCAGATTTTAAACATTATATTCGTATCATTGGTCGTGGCCAGCGTGCGGGGCGCACTTTGACTCAGCACGAAGCATTTGCAGCGATGAAAATGGTGATCAAAAACGAAGTCACGCCTGAACAAAAAGGTGCGTTTTTGATGCTACTACGAGTGAGAGAAGAAACAGCAGAAGAATTGGCCGGGTTTACTCAGGCATTTCGTGAATGCTGTTTGCCCGAGATTAAAACGCTAAATGTTGATTTTGATTTGGGCTGTTATGCGGGTAAAAGACGCCATTTACCCTGGTTCATATTAGCGGTAATGGTGTTAGCAAAAAGTGGCAAAGCGTCCTCTAAACGTATCTTTTTGCATGGCACTCAAGAGCCTGACTCTAATCGTCTATATCTAAGTGAAGTACTTCCTCAATTAGGCTTTACTGTGGCTGAAAATATCAATATGGCCAAAGCTCAACTTGATGACCATGGGCTTGCTTATATGGATTTAGCACGGTTTAACCCTCCACTTGATGACATCATTCAACTTCGGGCCCAGTTTGGTTTGCGCTCTTGCGCCAATACTCTGGCACGCATACTTAACCCATCTAATGCGCCGTTTAGTTTACAAGGGGTGTTTCATCGCCATGTGGATGAGAAACATCGGCAAACGGCGGCCTTGCTCAAAGACCAAAATGTTTTGTGTTTTCGCGGCGAAGCAGGGGAGTTGGAGTTCAATCCACAACGTGATGTAACGTTACACCTTTGCCGCGATGGTCAGCAAGATATTATGGAAGTGAGCGCTTTAAATGAAACCTGGAGTATCAAAGACAAGCAACTCGATGTGGGTCAATTAGTGCAATACTGGCAAGGGGAGTTAGATCATTCTTATGCCCTCAATGCCGTAGTGGGGAGTTTGGCCATTATGTTAGTGTTAAGCGAAAAGCTACAATGGCCAGCCGCTTACGAACGTGCAAAAGAGCTTTGGTCACAGCGAGATAAAACCTGGCCAGTGCCTCTTCCTTCGAGTGATAAATCTTGTCATTTTGATACCTCTGGTAAACATTATGCTCATTAAATATCTGACTCGGAGATTGTATAGCCATCTCCCTTGAAGCTCTAGCCTTGTTGGCTGCCACGCCAATGGCTTTGGATATAGATGGTATAAATAAAATTTACCACCGAGAGCATAGAGATCACCGAGAAGGAAATCATGTTATCTTAAATGGAATTCCTTCCGTGTTTTCTGTTATTTATACCTGCTACCTTTAAAGTTGCAGCGTTGTTAGCTGCTCTCACTACCCCTCATTACTTGGGTATATAATCAGTTCGTCAGCGAATTCTCTGGTCTCGGTTCCCTCGGTGGTGAAAATTGCTTACGCCAATGGCTTGGAAATTCCCCTTAATTTGATGACGACTGTTTTTTGAACGAAAATAGACTCATAATTTAAAATATCGACGTTAGGTGCGCAATGTCGGTTTTACTGTAACGGGGGATATTTATTATTGTCTTGCGCACCTGGTTTGTGCATTTTGCACTGTTTTTGATAGTTACAACCCAGGTGATACAGTAAGGGAAACCGTTAAGTTATTGAAAGTAAATGAAAATAAAACTTGGCATTATAGATGCATTAGTTAGTATGCAATGTGAGTTGTAAAATAATAATAATAATAATAGTAATAATAGTAATAATAATAATAGTAATCACAGCGTTAAAAATATTGTAAGACTGCGACGTCGCAAGCTTACAATTCGGCAATGTAGCCCATACAGATTTTCCGTGTCCTGGAATCTGTGTGGGTTTTTTTTTGGCTAAATTTCGGAGTGGGAAATGTCTAAGCAAGCGTTAACAACAAGTAGATTACTGGGGAAATTCAGCAAAGCAGTTAGCAACTTGCAAGCTGGTATTGGGATTGCGTTTGCCATTGGGGTTGGCTTGGTACCGGTCGTTAGCAGTGTTTCTGCCCAAGAAATGGGTTATGCCGAGAAGGAAGAGCTGAAATTTGGTTTTATTAAATTAACCGATATGGCGCCCCTGGCCGTGGCATATGAGAAGGGATTCTTTGAAGACGAGGGCTTATACGTGACCCTGGAAGCGCAAGCCAACTGGAAGGTATTGTTGGATAGAGTTATTGATGGTCAGTTAGACGGTGCTCATATGCTGGCTGGACAGCCTTTAGGCGCGACGATAGGTTATGGCACCGAGGCTCATATTGTTACCGCTTTTAGCATGGATTTAAATGGTAATGCGATCACGGTTTCCAATGATGTTTGGCAACAAATGAAGCCTAATATTCCTCACGAAAATGGCAAGCCCGTGCACCCGATTAAAGCCGATGCGCTAAAGCCGGTAGTGAATAGTTTTAAGGAAGCAGGTAAGGCCTTTAAAATGGGCATGGTATTCCCGGTTTCTACCCATAACTATGAATTACGTTACTGGCTAGCCGCCGGTGGTATTCATCCCGGTTACTATGCGCCCCATAAAGGCGATAACAGCGGCCAAATCGATGCTGATGCTTTACTGTCAGTGACCCCTCCACCACAAATGCCCTCCACCATGGAAGCCGGCACGATCCACGGCTATTGCGTAGGTGAGCCCTGGAATCAACAAGCGGTATTTAAAGGTATTGGTGTGCCAGTAGTGACCGATTACGAAATTTGGAAAAACAATCCCGAGAAGGTGTTTGGGGTAAGTAAAGGCTGGGCAGATAAACATCCCTTGACCCATATTCGTGTTGTTAAGGCTATGATCCGTGCCGCCATGTGGTTAGATGAAAACAATAATGCCAACCGGGCTGAAGCGGTTAAAATACTGGCAAAAAGTCAGTATGTGGGGGCCGATGAAGAGGTTATTGCCAACAGTATGACGGGCACCTTTGAATATGAAAAAGGTGATAAGCGTGATGTACCTGATTTTAACGTGTTCTTCCGCCATAACGCGACTTATCCCTATTACAGTGATGCGATTTGGTATTTAACCCAGATGCGTCGTTGGGGACAAATCAGCGAGCAAAAATCCGATAGTTGGTTTAAAGATATGGCGAAGAAAGTGTATCGCCCTGACATCTATGCCGTGGCCGCTAAAGCCCTAATTAGTGAAGGTAAAGCCTTAGCTACGGACTTCCCTGAATTTGCAACGGAATCTGGATTTAAACCCCGGCAAACCGACTTTATTGACAACATCCCCTATGACGGCAGCCAACCCAATGCTTATCTAGATAAGTTCGATATTGGTTTAAAAGGTGATAGCAAGATTTAGTTGGCAACTGGCCTGAGACTTATACCACTGGCGTAAATCAGAGGGTATAAGACTCGACCTACAATGTGGAAAACCTTATGTTAAAACAAGACGTGATACCGATGCGTTTCAGTCAGATAAAACGTATTAACTCAAGGGCCGTATCAAGTTATTTAGGCCAGGCCGTTTGGCCTATTTTGGGCCTAGTGATATTTATTGGCTTGTGGAATGTGTTGGCTAAAAATGTTGATACCTCTTTGGGCCAGTTCCCCGGGCCGGTTGCCGTTTGGGAGCAAGCCAATGTATTGATCGAGGAACATCAGGCCCAAAGTGCAAAGGCTGAAATGTTTTATGAGAGACAAGAAAAACGCAATGCACAAAGGGTGCTAAACGATCCCGGCTACGAGCCTAAAATAAGAGCGTTTACCGGTGCACCCACCTTTTTCGAACAAATATGGACCAGTCTATACACGGTCACGGTAGGTTTTTTGGTGGCTTCAATTTTGGCGGTACCCATAGGTATATTCTGTGGCTTAAGTAAAGCTGCGTACGGGGCCATTAATCCCCTTATCCAGCTATTTAAGCCGGTATCCCCTCTGGCATGGTTGCCACTGGTTACCATGGTAGTGAGTGCGGCTTATGTGAGTGATGACCCCATGTTTTCCAAATCATTTATTACCTCCGCCGTGACGGTATCTCTGTGTTGTCTGTGGCCCACCTTAATCAATACTGCCGTTGGCGTGTCGAGCATTGACAAAGATTTGCTCAATGTCAGTAAGGTTCTGCGCTTAAATGCGATGCAACATGTCTTTAAAATTGTGATGCCCTCATCCATTCCGGCGATATTTACCGGGCTACGTTTGTCACTGGGTATTGGTTGGATGGTATTGATCGCGGCCGAGATGCTGGCACAAAACCCGGGTTTGGGTAAGTTTGTTTGGGACGAATTCCAAAATGGCAGTTCTGAATCATTGGCCAGGATCATGGTGGCTGTGCTCACCATAGGCATCATTGGTTTTGTGTTAGACCGCTTAATGTTACAGCTGCAAAAACAGGTTAGTTGGGACAAAAGCGCGACCTTGCGCTAAGGAGAGATAGATGAGCACTAAACATCATTTGGAGTTAACGCAAGTAGGCATTGATTTTCCTACTCCCAAGGGGCCATTTACTGCCCTGAGCGACGTTAATTTACGTATCAAAAAAGGCGAGTTTATCTCCCTGATTGGTCATTCTGGTTGCGGTAAATCTACTGTGCTGAATATTGTCGCAGGGTTATATCAAGCTACAACCGGGGGCGTTATTCTTGACGGGAGGGAAGTGGATGAGCCTGGTCCTGAGCGGGCGGTGGTGTTTCAAAATCATTCATTATTACCCTGGTTAAGCGCCTATAAAAATGTTGAGTTAGCGGTCAAACAAACCAAAAATGGTCGTAATAAGCAACAAATTCGGCAATGGGTTGAACACAACCTGGAGCTGGTACATATGAGCCATGCTGCGGATAAATTACCAGCGGAATTATCCGGTGGCATGAAACAGCGAGTTGGGATTGCCCGCGCTCTGGCGATGGAGCCAAAAGTACTGCTGATGGATGAACCTTTTGGTGCTCTGGACGCGCTCACTCGGGCGCATTTGCAAGACTCAGTTATGGAGATACACGCCAAACTGGGCAATACGGTGCTGATGATAACCCACGACGTGGATGAGGCAGTGTTGTTATCGGATCGTATTGTGATGATGACTAACGGGCCTGCGGCCACGGTAGGTGAAATTCTGGACATAGCGTTACCACGGCCACGTAATCGCATCGTATTAGCGGATAACAGCCAGTACAACCATTATCGCCATGATGTGCTGAAATTTTTGTACGAAAAACAGCGCAAAGTGGGATCGGTTGATGATCACAGAAAAAATAGCTCGGGCAGTCATTCACTTGGCAACAAAGAACGTTCTAAAACCAAGTCTGACGCCGCTTAAATCCTAAACCAATAAGTATAAAAATGGATGCAATGTCAAACATAGCATCCGGGACTGATCGTGCTTAAAACGAGAAATAAATTATGAAAACACCTAAAAAAAACCTCTTGAGTCTGGCTTTAACTATGGCACTAATAGGCGGTGCGAGTACTCAATCAGTTGTTGCTGAAAGCTTTACCGAAGCCCTAACGACGGGCACTGCCAATGCCGACTTTCGTTTGCGTTATGAAGATGTACAGCAAGGCAGCGGGATACAAGACGCCAGCGCTTTAACACTGCGCACTCGTTTGGGTTATACGACTGGCTCGTTTAAAGGCTTTTCTGGCGTGGTGGAAATGGAAGATAATCGTATTGCCCTTGGCCAGGGTGACTATACCGTTGGGCCAACGGGTTATAATTCTGGAATATATTCAGTGATCGCCGACCCGGAGCTTACCGAATTAGATCAAGGTTTTATTCAGTATAAGGGCGATGGGTTCTCCGCTAAACTGGGGCGCCAGGTGATCACTATGGACAACCACCGCTTTATTGGTCATGTGGGGTGGCGCCAGGACAGACAAACTTTTGATGGCCTCAGTGCTCAGTTTTCGCCGGTGAAGGATTTAACGGTCAAATACGCCTATATCAACCAGCGTAATCGCATTTTTGCTGAAGCAGCCGATTTGGATGCCAAAGACCATTTGTTTAATGCTGCCTATATTACATCTATCGGTACGGTGGCCGGCTACGCTTACTTGCTCGAAGTGGATAATCATACAGATAATGCTTTGGATACCTATGGTATTCGTTTAACTGGCAGCGCCACTGCCGGCGCCACAAAAATACTGTACACGGCAGAATTTGCTAGCCAAAGCAGTGAAACTGCCACCACAGATTTTGATGCCGATTATCTGATGTTCCAAGCCGGGGCAGTATTTGGCGGCGTGACAGCTAAGGTAGGCTATGAAGCGCTGGGTTCAGACAATGGCGCATATGGATTCTCTACTCCCCTCGCTACTCTGCATAAGTTTAATGGCTGGGCCGACCAATTCTTAGGCACACCCGCTCAGGGCCTGGTAGACACCACCGTAACCCTAGCTGGTAAAGTCGCAGGTGGCGGCTGGACGGTAATTTACCATGATTTTGAAGCAGATGAGGCCAATGATACGGTGGATGATTTGGGCTCAGAGCTTGACCTGCAATACATGCGTAAATACGGCAAACACTATTCCACAGGGGTTAAATACGCCGCCTATTCAGGGGCAGGTGGCAGGGTGGATGCAGACAAGCTATGGCTATGGGTAGGGGCTAAATTCTAGCCTAGCACAAACCAAATTAATCGTAGTACCTGGTAACCCATCGTAGCCAACGATTTACATACAAACCTAAGGCTAAAGCCATCTCATCTGAGGTGGCTTTTTTCATGTTCAATTACTTATAAAACTCCCTGTCATGCAAAACGTGTTTTTCTACCATTTTTGCTGTCACGGTTAATTGTTGACCATCAAAATGGTAACCAAGTAAACCACAAAATTGTGGGGAAGAATTTTGAACCGCTTTAGCTTACCGCGAAGCGGTGAACTCCATAGATGGGGTGAAAAAAAAGCCAAGGCCGATGGTTTGGTGCCGTTCGATTAACTGAACTATCTGCTAAACGAAATCCCCAGTCTGCAACCAGATGACAGTATCGACCATCTGCTGCCATGGGAATTTATTAAACGCTAGGTGTTGTTCTGCAGACGTTCACATGTGTTGGACGTTTTCAACCAAACCATCCCGCTGACTAACAATGAAGCAGAGCGTTTATTGGGCAGCTATGTGTTGAGGCGAAAAAGCAGTTACGGTGTGTGGTCACTTCAAAGCGAGCTATTTCGTCAGCGTATTCTGACCACAGTACAAAGTTGCTGCAAATTGGGGGCTAATCCTCTGGAATGGCTGGAGGATATCGTGCGCAGTGCCATTGAAAAATCATCCTATCCATTCCCTCCTGAATTAGATGCCTTAAGTCAATAGCCCCCTGGGTTAACTGTTACTTTGACTTATTTATTTTTAACCTTTAGTCAGAGCAATTTACAATGGGCCTATTAGGGTTTCTGGCGAAGACCAGTTAGCTTGCCAAACTCGGCCACCATGCACATAATAAATTTTGTCATTATGAATAACGGCACGATCATCCCAGCCACCGAAATAAGGAAATTTTCTGAAATCAGGTGCGATTCTGCCACTATTTTTCATGGCACCATTACCTAATAGATCTACTTCAAATAATTCCAAGCGATTATTTTTTGTCCAACTAACGTCTGGTTGAACAGGTGGATCCCAAGAAATCATTGGCATCGCAAACCAATGTTCAGTTTCAGATACGGGCAAATAAGTTAACGCTTTATAATTAAATTCAACCGGCGTTCCCGCATTAGCAAACACATATTCATTGACTATTCGTGGCGTGCCAGACACATCAAATAAAGCCACTTTGGCACCTTCAGTCAATGCTTCTTCTATTGGGCTATCAGAAATAAACCTATTGGGATCAACGTTTTGCCCTATTGATAACACATAGTTATCATTAATCGGCTGCAAGTAAGACGAATAACCGGGCATTTCTAATTCACCAACAATGTGCGGGTCACCGGGGTCTGCTAAATCAATTACATAAAAGGGGTCAATACGTTCAAAGGTTACTACATAGCCTTTGTTACTAAAAAATCTGACCGCCATTATATCTTCGTTTGGCTTGCCTATTTCATCGGTTTGCACGGCGTTAGGCAACTGGCCCACTAAAGCGAGTTCTGCATTATTCGTGTCTAAATTAAATATGCTTAATGTGTGGTCTAAGCGATCATCTTCATCTGTTGTAAACTCTGTTGATACCACCCTTAAATGATTATCATTAATACTCAAACGTAATTGTGGTTGATTCCACCCTAAATACCCCGGTACAACAGCACTACCGTTATAAGTAAATTGAGGGCTGATAAAATTAAAGTGGTGCAATACGGTGTTTTTTTGATTTGACTGGCCAAATAATATAACGGCATCTTTGCTTGCATACATACCATCATAATAACCATTAACACAGATTGATCTTGTTTGAGCAGGGTTGCTTAAATCAACGACTGTCAATGTAACGACGCCAGCATGCCCGTCAAGACTCTCAGTATCATCAGGGATATAACAGTTATTTGCGCTGACCAGACTTCGGTGAGCTTGGTCATTTATTGTATATTTAGGCAATAAATCATCTACGGTCGTAGCCTCAAGCAAGGTTAAATTCCCTTCGCGCTCTTCATCCGTAGTTGCATTGAAATTATATCCCGTTACTGAGGGAGAGAAAGAACTTACCAATATCAAATATTGATCGACCCTGCGACTGTCTAGTAAATATCCCTCGACACTAAAGGTTTCTGTTAATAAGGGGTCGTTAGGTTCGCTCATATTATAAATGTTAAAAAAGAAACGCTCTGAACTTGGGGCTGTTAGGGTGTCAAGCGCCCAATAACCATAAGTACTAGACGTCCCTATGGTAATGAGATCATCGCCATAGGTATACATACCCTGGGTGTAAGCGTTGTCGGCTTTATTTTGAGTATCTTCAACCGTATTGAGTGCAATCAAGCTATCATCGTTTTGGCGTTCATAAGTACGGATCGTGCTTACGGGGAGCATAGAGGGCATTGCTATATTATCTATAGCTAGGTCGTTCCCGGATTGGTTATCTAATACATATAAATAATTGCCATTATATTTGACTGTGTCAATTTCATCTACACCCGCCTCAGCTGTCACGGTAACTGAAAAATCATTGCTTACAGTAGATACATTGTCTGCTGTTGTCGCTACGGGTGTTGACTCGTTGAACTGGTCTAGGGTGTTTGAATCTCTATAAAGCCCATTTTGAACCAAATTTTTTAGCTCAGTTGCCGTCGCGGGTTTTAATTTTGCCAGAGATACAGCTGTAAGATTAATAATTGGCAATGTAATGCTATCAGGATCATCGATATCGACTGACGTAGGCGCGTCAGAGCCACCACAAGCACTTAATAATATTATTGGGGCAAGTATAATGAAATACTTCATAAGCAATCCTTAAAACCAAAAATAGAGTTTAATACTAATCAATAAACTGGCGAAAGTGAATCAATACGTTTGTTGAAAAAAGCACAATATATACCCAAGTGATCTCTACATTTTGAGATCACTTGGGTATAACGTTATTTTTTTCGGAGAACTATGATTACCGTTATTTATTCTTGGGGGGCACCTGAAGCTCGGCTATATGTAGTAATGACGGCTAATTATGGGGATTTTTCCCTGTTGAAATATACGGGGTCATCTGTCGCTAGTTTGCTTGTACGTTCCCAACCATGCTGTTCAAGCGCTAATCTTGCCGGGATAATGAGGAGTCCATTCTTTCGTGGTTATGCAGAAGCCCTCTTTGGTATGGGCGATGATTGGCCTGTGTAATCTAATTACTAGCGGCTATGAATATAATGGGGGAGGTAAACACTATTACCTGCCCCGATTAATTTTATAATTCAATAGTTACCGTGTTAGCACAGGTATTCGCAATTTCTCTGGCCTGCTCTATGCTTTTGCCGGTTGCCAGTGCTACACCCATTCGCCGTGTGCCACTGACTTCGGGTTTACCAAACAAACGTAATTGGGTGTCGGCTACAGACAAAGCCTTGTCTAAATTACCAAACTGTACATTATTGCTTTCGCCTGAAACTAAAATCACACTTGAGGCACTGGGCCCGTTTTGTTTGATCGCGGGGATCGGCAAATCAAGGATTGCCCGTGCGTGCAGGGCAAACTCGGAAAGATCTTGCGAGACCAGTGTGACCAGGCCTGTGTCGTGCGGACGTGGTGATACTTCACTAAAAATAACGTCGTCACCCTTTATAAAAAGTTCGACCCCAAACAAGCCTTTTCCGCCCAGGGCGGAGGTTACTTTTTCAGCCATGTCTTGTGACGCGGCTAATGCCGAGGCGGTCATAGCTTGTGGTTGCCAGGATTCCTGATAATCACCGCCTTCCTGGACGTGGCCTATAGGGGCGCAGTAAGCGGTGCCATCTCTGTGGCGAATGGTTAACAGAGTGATTTCAAAATCAAAGTCTACAAACCCTTCTATGATGACCTTACCTTTACCTGCTCGGCCGCCTTCTTGCGCATAATCCCAGGCGGCGTCAATTTCACTTTCTTCTCGCAGTAATGATTGGCCTTTGCCTGATGAACTCATCACAGGTTTGATAACACACGGCAGGCCGATATGTTTAATGGCGTTTAAATATTCGTCTTTGCTTTGAGCAAATTCATAGGGGCTGGTTTTCAGCCCTAACTCCTCGGCGGCCAAGCGACGAATACCTTCGCGGTTCATGGTCAGCTGGGTGGCTTTGGCGGTAGGGATAATCGTAAAACCCTCGCTTTCTAATTCGGCCAAGGTATCGGTAGCGATGGCTTCAATTTCAGGCACTATCAAGTCGGGCTTTTCCAGCTCGATCACTTTGCGCAGTGCCTGGCCATCTAACATACTGATGACATGAGAGCGATGGGCCACCTGCATAGCGGGGGCATTGGCATAGCGATCGACCGCGATGACCTCCACCCCCAGTCTTTGAAGCTCAATGGCGAGTTCTTTACCCAGCTCACCTGAGCCACATAACATGACTTTTTTTGCGTTTTTACTGTGGGGTGTTCCGATTTTAACTGACATGGGGGGTTCTCTTGAGTTAACCAATGCGCCTAGGATACCACCCTCTTTAAAGCAGTCCTAGCGGGTACTCAATCGCGATCAGAATACCAGCCAGGGCTGTTTTCACTATTATAGTAGGGCGATCCAGTGGCTGAGTTTCAACTGGCCCGGTAATTAACCGGCAACCGAAAAGAGCGGGGAAACATTGATAGGCAATAGGCATTTGGGGGTATTGGGGAGGAAACTAGCCGCACCTTACCAACCCGTTCCCGCAAAATCTCATCACAACCCTATGACAATTGTAAACGGGAGATTGATTTTACACTTGCGACTGTTTAAGAAAATTCACCTACAGAAACTTTATTCTCGCCATCAAATACAATCGAAACAAATATCCTGACATAGGGAGCTTGTAACGCTTAATGATTATCTAGAGTATCAGTTACTGTTATTTAGAAAGTCAGTAGTGAATACTCAATCGAACCTGATAGATAGCAAAGTCCACATCAGTCATTTCAGGTTCTCAGTTAGCTGTCGGTCACACTGATTTACTTAGTAGCCCAGCTAAGTGTGGTTCGCTAGCGGATAATCTAAATTATTTTGGCTCTTTGTGCTAACGAATCTTTTCCTCAGCCCTTGGCCCTAATATATTGCAACCGAGCAAAAGGAGTTTTATTTTTAAATGAGTAAGAAAATGCTTCACTTACAGATTTTTACTGATGGCAGTGTGAATACTCAGCTAAAGGTGGGCTATGGCGCTTACCTTGTTGTGTCTGACCCGAACGCGTCTATAGACACGCTTAAAGGTACGGTAAAGATTAAACGTTTTGAACAAACAAGTTCCACTAAATTGGAATTGCAAACATTGCTGTGGTCACTGGGTGAAACAATTGCTTTGGCTGACGAAGGAGAGATTACGTTGACGATTTATACCGATTCCCAAAATATTATGGGTCTGCCGGGCAGGCATAGTCGTCTTGAAAAGAATAATTATTTATCCAGTAAAAATAAACGATTAAATAATTATCAACTGTATCAGGAGTTTTACCGATTAACCTCTATAATAAATTGCAGGTTCGTTAAGGTGGTTGGCCATCAGGTATCTAATAATAAAGATGAAATCCATAAGCGGTTTGGTTTGGTTGATCAGGCGTGCAGGCGGGCGTTGCGAAAAGAGTTTTAATTTCCGCTTATGGCTGAACTTAGCAGAATGTGACGGTTAGTGTGGTTCACAAACAGTCATATCACAATCGTTAAGAATGCCACTGGATACACCCCGCCACGAGGGCAGCATACCCACAGGCATTGTCTGCAGTGCTGTTGTACGAGTCTGATCGTCACAACTATGCAACACCCCTGAGCTTTGCAGGGTATATATTCACTCTTTCGGTATAATGCGGCCCCAGATTATAAACAAGCAGTCTTATATTTTTTTAAAAGCGGTATAGATGAATATGACACTTGCTGCGCAAACGTTAGCCAAGTGAACTGACACGAAAACACGAAAACACGAAAACACGAAAAACTGCCAACAACAGGAATAGGACATACATATGGATATAATAGTACCAGGCGAATTTAAAAAAAATCCAATTGCGATATGGGTTACGCTTTCTTTAGGCCTTATCAGCCCCTTTGTTTATACACAGGAAATTGAAGACGAGGTCGAAACAATACGCCTTGAAACCATTACGGTAAAGGCGCAAAAACGCAGTCAAAATCTGCAGGTTGTACCGGTATCGGTCACGGCTATTTCAGGTAAAAAAATGGCTGAGTCTGTGCTTCAGGATATGTTTGATTTAACAGCCAGTGTACCGGCTTTGTCCGCCTTTCAAAATCAGAATGCCACCAACTCAAGCTTCTCGATACGGGGTATCGGCACATCGTCACAAAACTTCGGCTTAGAATCGTCCGTCGGCTTATACGTAGATGGTGTCTATCGTGCCCGGCAAAACTCTATGATCAACAATCTGGTTGATGTTGAGGCAGTCGAAGTATTGCGTGGCCCCCAGGGAACCTTATTTGGTAAAAACACACCATCAGGTGCAATATTGGTGCGCACCGTGGCACCGAGCCATGATGGCGCTAATAATTTTTTCGAAGCAACAATTGGTAATTACGGTTTAATTAATTATTCAGCTGGCGCATCAATTTCGGCCATTAATAATATCCTGGCTTTTCGTGTAACAGCCTTTGGGAGTGAACGTGACGGTATTGTCAGCGAGGTCAACTTCGGTGACAACGTATTAAACGACAGAGATCGTTGGGGGGTGAGGCTACAGACCCTTTATACACCAAATAATGATATATCGGTGCGCATTATTGCCGATTATTCAGAAATTAATGAAATTTGCTGTGCCGCGCCGGTACAGGTGAGTAACATGAAGGCGATGGAGATTGAGGGCAAGTTTGGCTCGGACAGTCTTTTATCACAAGCTCCGTTTAATGCTACAATTTTTGACGGCGATGACTTCTTTGAGCGTAAGGTGGCACTCTCTTTTTTACCAGAATCTACCATGAAAGACAGCGGTTTGTCAGCCGAGATAAGCTGGGATATCGATAATCATTACACCGTGGTCTCTATTTCGGCGTATCGCAGTTTTGACGCACTGGATAATATTGATACTGATTTCACCGATGCCGACTTATTTGGCACCAAAAATGACTCAGAGCAACGCTCATTTTCCCAGGAATTACGCCTTGATTACAGCGGTGAGAACGTGACTGCCATACTGGGCGCCTATTATTTCAGGCAAAATTTGGATCTTGATTATAGCTTGTATACCACTGAACAATTTAACGAGTTTTTTCTGTCTGGTTTCTCCCAGGGTGCTTTTACAGAGCTACTGGGGGGGATCGATTCACTTAGTGTTTCAAGTAATGGGCAGATTGCACCGTCTTCTGCACCGGCACCTGCCTTTTCGGCTTTTGATCATCGCGCTGATCAGAAACATGAAAATTATGCCATTTTCGGACAAGTCGATTACCGTCTGTCTGAAAAATTGACCCTGACCACAGGGTTGCGTTACACGGATGAAAGCAAGGATCTGTTAACCGTCTTTAGTGAAAACTTACCTGGAAACGCTGCTTTTCCCACATTTTTTTCCTCTGTAGGCGACTCCGCTAATCCGGCGTCCATCGTGCCAGGCACACTACTTTATGGCGCTGGTGTGGCTGGGAATGTGTTAGCTGGAATTGTGGCTAACACCCTTGATATTACAAGCCCTGAAGGACAGGCTGCACTAGAGGCTCTGGTCCCTTTTCAAAGCTTAGGGTGGGGATTTAAACCACTGGGCGCTATCACGTCAGACCGTTCAAACATTGTTGATACGTTAAACGATGATCAACTAACAGGTACCTTAAAACTAAGTTATCAGGCAGACCGGGATACGTTATTATACGTTTCTTACGGTACCGGATATAAGTCGGGGGGAACCAATACTGACAGGATCGCAGAAGGTTTTGACCCCATTTTTGCAGCAGAAACTTCTCAGGCTATAGAAGTGGGGATAAAGAAGGACTTCCCGGCACAAGATTTGCGGATCAACGCCGCCGCCCACTCCACTACAGTGGATGATTTCCAGGCGAATACGTTTACCGGTACAGGTTTTAGCCTGCAAAACGCAGGTGATTATAAGACATCAGGTTTGGAAATTGAACTCACCTGGCTGCCCGCAGACACCGTGGAGGTTAATTTGGTCTACGCCCGTGTGAATGCCGAATATGATAACTTTGAGCGAGGAAATTGTTGGATTGCCTATACCTGGCACACGGGTGTAGGTGACCCGGGGCAAGAGAGTTTGGATCCCGCCGCCCCTAATCCATATTGTAACCGTTCTGGTGATCGTCCGGGAGGTGAGCCTGAAGATTATGGGATGATTAAGGTTAAAAAAGACTTCAGTATCAGTAAAGACATTAACACCTATGTAGAGGCCGAATTTAGTTACACAGGTGACATTATTTTGGACGAAAGCAATGATCCCCTAGCCGTTCAAGATTCATACAGTCTACTTAATTTGCGCTTGTTTATGAACTTTGATAAATACGATATGGATTTGATCTTTTGGGGGCGTAATGTTCTTAACGAAGAGTATATTAAACACACCAGTTTCAACAGCCCCTTACAAGAGGGAAAACTTAACGCTTATGTGTCCAATCCGGCCACCTTTGGTGTCACGTTGAAGAAACGTTTTTAATAAATAAGCCGATTTCATCTATCACTGAGTCAGTTGCCAGGTAGATGAAGAGTAATGAAAACAGCCAGCATTTACTGGTTGTTTTTATTTTTTATCGCCAGCGTTCGTTCCTTGCACCGTCTATGTTACTGCGCATTGTGATCACAAAAGGATCATCCTCAGCAAATATTTTGAGCCCGGTTTCCAGGGCTAACTCATAATATTTAATGGCCTTGTCATACTGCCCTTTTGCCTGCCATGCACTGCCCAAGTTAGAACGTGTTGTCGCCACCAAGGGGTGATTTTCACCAAAGTATTTGAGCCCATTTTCCAGAGCTAATTCATAATACTCAATGGCTTTTTCATACTGTCTTTTTGCCTGCCATGCACTGCCCAGGTTACTGCGAGTAGTGGCCACATTAGGATGATTTTCACCCAAGGTTAAGATATAAGTGGTGAGGGCCAGCTCATAATAGTTAATAGCCTTGTCATACTGCCCTTTTGCCTGCCATGTACTGCCTAAATTATTTTGCCTGATGGCCACCGAAGGATGGTCGTTACCAAAGGTAATAATGCCATTTTTAAGGGCTAGTTCATAATATTCAATGGCTTTGTCATACTGGCCAAGGGCTTTGAATACACTGCCTAAATTACTGCGCCTCTTGGCCACAGATGGGTGGTCTTCACCAAAGTTTTTAATCCCACCCTTAAGGGCTAACTGATAATATTCAATCGCCCTTTCATACTGGCCTAGTGATTCCCAGGCGCTGCCTAAATTACTGCGCCTTATCGCGACCGATGGGTGATCTTCTCCAAATGTCTTGATACCACTGGCAATGGCTAGTTGATAATATTCAATCGCTTTATCATACTGACCTTTTGCCGACCATAGACTGCCTAAATTACTGCGCCGAATGGCCACTGAGGGATGATCTTCACCAAAATTCGTAATGCCACTATTAAGGGCCAGCTCATAAAATTCAATGGCTTGATTGTACTGGCCTTTGGCTTTTAATATTCGACCCAAATTACTGTGGGTTTCAGCCACATCAGGATGATCTACCCCTAATATTTGTATATTACTGGCCAGGGCCTGCTGATAAAACTCAATGGCTTTATCATACTGACCTTTTGCCTGCCACAAACTGCCTATATGACTCTCAGTGCTCGCCACAACAGGATGGTGCTCACCAAAGGTTTTACGTGCACTTTTGAGGGCCAGTTCATAATATCGGGTGGCTTTGTCATACTGACCTTTTGCCTGCCATACACTACCCAAATTATTGCGCGTTTTTGCCACTTCAGGGTGATCCTCACCGAAGGTAATAAGACTTTGTTGTAGAGCCAATTCATAATATTCAATCGCCTTGTCGTACTGACCTTGTGCCTGCCATAGACTGCCAATCTGCCTACGCGTGAGTGCTACATTTGAATGCTCTTCACCAAAGGTTTGTATATCACTTGCCAGAGCCTGCCCATAATATGTCATGGCTTTTCCATACAGGCCTTTTTCCTGCCATGTGCTGCCGAGTTGCCTCCGTATACTTGCCACATCGGGGTGACTTTCACCAAACGTTAAGAGGCTGCTAGCCAGGGCCTGTTCATAAAATTCAATAGCTTTATCGTATTGGCCTTTTGCCTGCCATAGACTGCCTATATGATTCTCAGTTTTAGCCACAACAGGATGGTTCTCACCAAAGGTTTTACGGACACTTTTCAGTGCCTGCTCGTAATATTGGCTGGCTCTGTCGTATTGGCCTTTTGCTTGCCATGCGCTACCTAAATTATTGCGCGTTTTTGCTATTTCAGGGTGCTCTTCACCAAAGTTAATAATACCCTGGTGCAGAGCCAGTTCGTAATATTCAATCGCCTTGTCGTACTGACCTTTTGCCTGCCATGCACTCCCCAGTAGTCTGCGCGTTAAGGCCACATCCGGATGTTCATTACCAAAAGTTTTTATATCACTTGCCAGAGCTTGTTCATAATACTGGGTGGCTTTGTCATACTGGCCTTTTTCCTGCCATGCGCTGCCGAGTTGCCTCCGTGTACTTGCCACATCGGTGTGATCTTTACCCACAGTTAAGAGGCTGCTGGCCAGGGCTAACGCATAAAATTCAATCGCTTTATCGTACTGGCCTTGCGCCTGCCATACACTACCCATTAGCCTACGGGTAGCTGCTACATTTGGATGTTCAGCACCTAGGGTTTGTATGTCACTTGCCAGAGCCTGCTTATAATATTGTGTGGCATTGTCGTACAGGCCTTTTTCCTGCCATGCGCTGGCAAGTTGTCTGCGTGTACTGGCCACGTCTGGGTGGCTTTCACCAAAGGTAAGAATGTTAATAGCAAGCGCTTTTTCATAATGCTCAATGGCTTTGTCATACTCACCTTTTGCCTGCCATGCACTGCCTAAGCTATTAAGCATGATTGCCACAGACGGATGATTTTTTCCAACCCCACGAAGACTGCTCGCTAGTGCTAACTCGTAATAGTGGATAGCTTTGTCATATTGACCTTGGGCCTGCAAGGCGCTGCCTAATTTATTGCGTCTTGTGGCCACGGTGGGATGATCTTCACCCAGGTTGATAATGCCTCTTTGTAGTGCCAACTCGTAATACTGGATAGCTTTTTTGTACTCACCTTTGGCTTCCCAGGCACTGCCTAAATTACTGCGCCTGATGGCCACAGAGGGATGATCCTCACCGTAGGTAAGAATTCCATTCTTAAGGGCCAAATCATAATAGTGAATGGCTTTGTCATACTCACCTTTGGCCTGCCAGACCAGTCCTATATTGTTACGTATTGTCGCCACAAAGGCGTGTTCCTGCTCAAAGGTAAGGAGGCTGCTAGCGAGTGCCAACTCATAATAGTAAATGGCTTTGCTATACTGACCTTTGGCATGCCATACCAAACCCAAATTACTGCGCATTGTCGCCACTTCAGGATCATTTTCACCAAAGTTTTTCAAGCCACTGGCCAGAGCTAATTCATAATAGGCAATTGCTTTGTCATATTGGCCTTTGGCTTTCCATGTTAGCGCTAAATTATTGCGCGTTGTCGCCACATTTGGATGTGCTTCTCCAAAGTTCTCAATGTCACTGGCAAGCGCTTGCTGAAAATATTCTATGGCTTTATCGTATTCGCCTTTTGCATACCATGAACTGCCTGAATGATCCGGTGTTACCGCCTTGATTGTTTGCCCCTGCTCACCATTAGCAGGTGATGCCGCGACCAAATAAACCGCACCGATCAAAGCAAATAGTGTCTTTGTTGTGATTTGCAATGAACATTGCCACCGTTTACTGGTTTGCCGTTTATGCTCAACTAAAATTTTATGCTGGTGATTAGGTTTTCCGTTCATACGCACTCAATTACTAAACTGTTTATTTAACCCATTCTCAATGCAGATGATGAAATAGTTGACACAGTTAAAGAAGGAGAGCATTCGCGCCTTTCTTGATTTGGCCAATATTCATCATCGTTATTTTGTTCGTTTTAAGAAAGAAAAGAATCAATACACACCAGTATGTGAGACACAGCATCCTAGCCTTATCCCTTGAATCTTAGTAAGTTTGGTCAAAATGTCTATTATTCAATTAGATTGGTCAGATGAATATACAAGTGTTGTTATCTAAAATCGTCCTTCCCGGACTATATTGTCAATAGAGGCCCTGTACCGACTGCACTTACTTTACTCATTACAGAATGGTCTGCTGATGCCTACGCTGTGTCAGGATAGCCGTTCGCTCTTATATTTCATTTTTTAATTTCAACAGACGGTTATTTGTATATATACCCAAAGCCATTACCGTCAGACGCCAAAAGAACTCAGCCCCATGAGCTTAGGCTTACCAAGTGCAATGCTGTGGGTGGTAAGTAAAAGCAGCCATTTCAGCTAAATTTCCATAATAAACAGTGCGATTCGTTATCTTCAGGCGAAGCGGTGACGGCAATTAAATATTGCTGAACAAAGGAATGAAAGTAAGATGCTTTATTATCGGACACGTAAAGGCAAAGTTCACACGAGTAAATATATAGCTGAAGAGCCAGATGCGGTAATGCTACACGTCTGGATTTTTGTGGAGTCAGCTCAGTAGTGGCAGCTCTACCACGATTGAGAAAACATACTAAATATGGGCAGTCCTCAGGTAATATGACGAAGAAAAAAACAAAACGCATACTCAGAATAGTATTACTTATAGGAACCATCATTTCCCTTTTCTACGTACCTTTTATTTTGGTAAAGGCTTGGTGATTACCCCTACCCGATACGGTTCAAGAACAAGCAAATGAAGCCGTTGGCCATGGATTAGATGGCTGATTGTTTATGTGGATACAGCAGGCAGACCGCCAGAGTTTTATGCCGCTGGCTGGCATGATCGAAAAAATAAAATACCTGCTGACCCCCACGCTTTATTTAAAATTGCCAGCATCAGCAAGTTATATGATGCAGTTGCTATCGCCAAATTGGTCAATGCCGAACGTTTGTCTTTGGATAAAACACTCGCTGATTACTTTCCAGAACTTATGGAAAGAATTGAAAATGCAGAAAAAATAACCCTGAGAATGATGGTACAGCATCGAAGTGGCATTCCTAATTTCACTGACACTCCAGGATTTTGGGCAAACCCATCAAAAAGCAGTGCAGAAGCGCTTGAATTAGTGCTTGATTTACCCGCTAACTTTAAACCGGATAAAGACTATGAATATTCAAACACCAATTATTTGTTGATTTCCGAACTCATTGAAAAAGTAGTGAGTTACAGCAAATTCCAATACATAAAAGAGGAAATTTTGAACCGTCTGGGGCTGAACCATACTTTTGCTTCGCTTAGTGATGTGGATATACACGATGTTATGAGTGGCTATTATGTTGGTTATGAAGCTGATTTAAAGACGGATGAGTATGGAATGTTAGCTACAGCAGAGGATGTAGGTATATTCTTGAGAGCATTAAACGATGGGTCATTGTTTAATGAAGGGGAACAAGAAATCTATTCTTCAATTTATGTTTACGAACATACTGGTTGGGTTCCTGGCTATCAGAGTATTGCAAACTACTATAAAAATATTGATACAGTGGTTATTCAATTTAATAATACAACTGGAATACAGCGGAGATAGTATATAGTCGTATTATGAAAATTCTGAGACGTAAAAAAACGCATAATAAATATAGGTCGGGAATTTTTCTGCGACTTAACCCTATTGGCGGACAAGCTATCTGTTCAATAAATAGGCTAAGGTGTCGCTGTCAGTTGTTCAAGCAAGGGTAAATTCGGGTTGGGTTGGGCCTTGATTGCTATTTCCACACACCTGGTATCCTTTTTTCTTCTTTTTTCCCAGATGGCGGTTTATTCGATTTTGTCTTTAAATTCGCACAAATCTTCAATGATACACGAACCACAACGTGGCTTGCGGGCGATACAGGTGTAACGACCATGCAAGATCAACCAGTGATGCACATCTACTTTAAATTCGTCAGGGACGACCTTAAGCAGTTTTTGTTCTACCTGTTCAACATTTTTGCCCATCGCCAGTTTAGTACGGTTAGCCACGCGGAATATGTGGGTGTCGACGGCTATGGTCGGCCAACCAAAAGCGGTATTTAATACCACATTCGCTGTTTTACGCCCAACGCCGGGTAGGGCTTCTAAAGCTGCCCGATCTTCGGGTGGGTGTGAGTGGTGCTTATCGATTAAAATTTTGCAGGTTTTAACCATATTCTCAGCTTTGGTATTAAATAAGCCGATGGTTTTAATATAGCTTTTTACCCCATCAACCCCCAGGGCGTAGATACCTTCGGGGGTATTGGCCACTGGAAATAACTTAGCCATTGCCTTATTCACACTCACATCCGTCGCTTGGGCGGACAGCAGCACGGCGATAAGTAACTCAAAGGGGCTGCTAAAATTCAATTCTGTGGTGGGGCGGGGGTTTGCATCACGCCAACGTTTAAGCATAGTGATGCGTTTTTGCTGATTCATTCAACTCTCATATATGGGTTATGTCTGTTGTCTGCGGGCTTTTTGTAGCCGGCTAGGTTGAACTACTCTCCGCGGTTACTCGGGCCCGTTGCACTACTTTATCTGTATCCTGGGCGGCAAACATTCGTTTAAGACGCTTATCCAAAAGATTTTTCAGGGCGATGAGTAAGCCCATGCCTAAAAAGGCTCCGGGCGGTAATATGGCCAGCAGAAAAGGCGTATCTGTGGTAAATACGGTGATCTTCAAGTTACTGGCCCAGTCTCCTAATAATAATTCAGCACCGGCAAATAAAGTGCCATATCCCAGGACTTCGCGCATAGCACCTAACACCACCAGAATAAAAGTAAACCCAAGGCCCATCATCAGCCCGTCAAATGCCGCATAGCCCACGGGATTTTTAGATGCGTAGGCCTCTGCCCGGCCGATGATGGCGCAATTGGTCACAATCAGTGGAATAAAGATGCCTAGAGCCTGATAAAGCTGAAAGGTGTATGCATTCATTAGCAGCTGCACTATGGTAACAAAGGCCGCAATGATCATCACAAAGATGGGAATACGGATTTCATTGGGTACGATATTGCGGATAATCGACACTGTGGTGTTTGAACCAACCAGCACCAGGGTGGTGGCCAGGCCTAAACCCAAGCCGTTGGTCAGGGTAGCCGTTACCGCCAGTAATGGGCATAAACCCAGTAATTGCACCAAAGCCGGATTGTTTTTCCATAAACCTTGCCAGCTAAGTCGTTTAAATTCGTTCATCTTTGCCTCAAAGTGTTACTGGGGTGTCACAAGCATTGGCTGCACTAAACAGTTCAGTCTGATGTATCTGGTAATATTGTACCGCGCGTTTTACCGCTTTGACCACCGACCGGGGAGTGATAGTGGCACCGGTAAATTGATCAAATTGGCCACCGTCTTTTTTAACTGCCCACAAGTTATCATTGTCAGTGGTTAGGGTTTTACCGCTAAATGAGAGGATCCAATCGCTAATACGTAAATCGACTTTATCCCCCAACCCAGGGGTCTCCCTGTGTTTCAACACCCGCACTGCTGTGACCTGGCCTTGCCCCTCTACGCCTACTAATAGCTCAATACGGCCACTATAGCCATCGGGGGCGGTGGTTTCGATTACTGCGGCAACAGCCTGGCCGTTTTGGGTGGCCCGATAAATATGTTTCGCTTCATTGCTGCCTAAATACTCCCGAGAGTAAACGATAACACAGTCGTTTTGCATGCTGTTGTTATAGCTCTCTGGGGGCACTAGGGCATCCAGGGTGGTTATCAGTTTTTGTTGTCTTTGCAGATCTATTTGATCTTTGGTGGCAAAAAAAGTGGTGGCAATTAAACCTGTGGTCAGTATGGCAAAAAGCGCCAATATCAGTCCATTTTTAATTATGCTACGGGTCATTTCTTGCTTCCTGTGGCTTTTTTGCTGTGGCCATAAGTACGGGGACGTGTGTAATAATCAATCAGGGGCACGGCCATATTCATGATTAAAACCGCAAAGGCGATAGCATCGGGATATCCCCCCCAGGTACGAATGATATATATCCAAAAGCCGATGGCGGCGCCAAAAATAAAGCGTCCTTTATTGGTGGTCGAAGCGGAAACCGGATCGGTAGCAATAAAAAAAGCCCCTAACATCAAGCTGCCATTTAATAGATGAAAAACCGGTGAGGCAAACCTGTCGCCATCAACCAAAAACATCACCAATGCACAGCTAAATACTGCCAGCAGCATGCCCCCGGGGATTTGCCAGTTGATAACCTTAGCTTTTAATAAGTAAAGCCCCCCAAGCAAATAGGCGATGTTTATCCACATCCAGCCGATACCCATTGAACCAGCAAATTGTGCTGTTTTTAAACCTTCTTCATACGTCATGCCTTGGGCCAGGCTGGTCTTGATGGCATCCAGCGGTGTGGCCATGGTGTGCCCGTCTATTGCACCTTGCAATTGGATCAGGCTAAAACCGTCGGCACTAAAACCGGTGAAAATTGTTTGTATGGCATCCATAAAGCCGGGCTGATGGGCGGCCAATGACAATGGGGGTAACCACTGGGTCATCTGTACCGGGAATGATACGAGCAACATCACATAAGCCGCCATGGCTGGGTTAAACAGATTAAAACCCAAACCGCCGTAAAGTTGTTTGACTATGGCTATGGCGAAAAAGGTGCCAATGACGATAACCCACCAGGGCGCAAAAGGTGGAATGCTGACAGCCAATAACATGGCTGTTAAAATCGCGCTGTTGTCTTTTATTGCTCGTTCAAAATCCCGTTTACGCAATTCCAGGATACTGGCTTCGGTGATCACGGCTGTTGTGATGGCCAGTAACACCTGAATAATGGTGCCCCAACCAAAAAACCAGGTTTGTAATAACAGCCCGGGTATTAAGGCAAAGATCACCATAGACATTATTTGCCCTGTGGTGCGACGAATGTGTTGATGAGGAGAACTGGCAAGTTTGAAATTCATCACTAGGGCTTTAACCTTCCGGTGTCTGGTTTGATTGCGCGGCTTTCTTGGCTTTGGCTTTGGCAACGGCGACGGCAATGCGCTTTTTTTTGCACTCTAAGGCTTGCTCAGCACTTTGTACTGGGTTGTCAGTAGCGCTATTATTGACTGCGCTAGTTTTATCGTCAACAGGCGTCACCACCGTTGGCAACGGCTTCACAGGCGTTTCCTGAGGTGTACACTTTTTGGCTTTAGCCTTAGCAACCGCCTGAGCAATCCGCTGTTTTCTAAGGCGTTCGGAGTCTGCCTGGTGAGCCAAAGACGTCTGTTCGTCATCCCGTATCTCGGGTACGTTTTCTATATAGCTGTCGGTGGTTACGGACACACCATCGCTAGTTGGTTTATCTATTGCGTTGTCAGCCTGCAAAGTGGATAAAGGGCGGGTTGTTGACAATACAGACGAGATGGTTTGGCTTTCACCAGCCGGTGATGTGATAACTGACACATCTTTGCTGTTAGCCGGGGTGGTTTGTTGCGGCTGTTCGGTATTTTCCTCAGACTCGGCAACAGGTTCATTCTCAAGCTGGTGCTGAGCCTTTTTCGCTTTGGCCCTGGCGATGGCAGCGGCGACTCGCTCGTTTTTGCTGGCAACGGCGGTTGTCTCATCGGTTTGTTGCTGTTGTTTGGTATTTTTCTCTGGCTCTGCAACCGGCACATCCTCAAGCTGGTGCTGGGCTTTTTTTGCTTTGGCCCGGGCGATGGCTGCCGCAACGCGCTCATCTTTACTAACGATTGGGGTGGTGTCTTGCTGCTCGGTATTTTCCCCTGCCTCGGCATCAGGTATATCCTCAAGCTGGCGCTGGGCCTTTTTAGCTTTGGCCCGAGCGATGGCCGCAGCGACCCTGTCATTACCTTTATTTTCAGAGGCAAAGTTTTGTTGCTCAGGTTCCACCTGCTCCCCAGGTTCCTGGCTGTCAAGTGGCACTTTTTTTGCTTTAGCTCTGGCCAGTGCTGCAGCAATTTTATCCTCAGCGTTATTGCCACTGGCTTGCATCGCTTCTTTGCGCGCTTGTGCGGCTTTGCGATGTTTTTCGTCCCTGGCTTGTTGTTCTCGTAGTAATCTTGCCGCCCGGCTTTCAAAACGTTCCCGGGCTTTGTCCGATTTTTGTTTTTCTTGCTGTTCGTGGCGAATTTCTGCCTTGGCCACACGGTAATAATGCACCAGGGGAATTTCGCTGGGACAAACATAAGCACAGGCCCCACATTCAATGCAGTCGAACAAGTTGTAATCCTGGGCCTTGTCTAATTCCTTGGCTTTACTGTGCCAGAATAATTGCTGGGGTAATAGACTGGCAGGACAAGCGTCGGCGCAGGCACTGCAGCGGATACAGGGTTGCTCGGGCGCAGCAGGAGGCATCTCCTGGCTGGTGGGCATCAAAATGCAATTGGTGATCTTCACGACGGGCACGTCATTGCTGGCTACAGTGAAGCCCATCATAGGGCCGCCCATGATCACCTTTTGGTTATTAGTGGCAGCCTGATATTCACCCAGAGCCATCAAATGAGAAATTGGCGTACCGATTAGGGCCCAAACATTGCCAGGTTTGCTAACCGCGCCACCCGTAAGTGTGACCACCCGCTGGATAAGGGGTTTACCGGAAAAGATAGCATCGGCGATGGCAAAGCAGGTGCCGACATTATGCATGATGACACCCACATCGACGGGTAGTCCTTGTTGGGGAACTTCGCGGCCGGTTAAAACCTGGATCAACTGTTTTTCGCCACCGGCAGGATATTTAGTGGGGACAACACATACCTTATAAGCTTCATTTTCCTGACAGGCGACCTGCATCGCCTCAATGGCTTCGGGCTTGTTGTCTTCAATAGCGATGTATACTTGTTTGGGGCACAGCAGGTGAAAGAGCACATCTATTCCCTGACGGATTTGCCACGCATGTTCGCGCATTAAGCGATCATCAGAGGTTATGTAAGGTTCACATTCAATGCCGTTGATGAGCAAAAACTGCACATTTTTTTTCGGCGCGGCTTTGATATGGGTTGGAAACCCCGCACCACCCATGCCGCTTATACCTGCGTCGCAAATCGCTCCCAAGACACTGACTTTAGGTAATGTCTGATAATTTTGCAGGGGCTTAAGTGCTATCCATTTGTCTTGCCCGTCAGGCTGGATTTCGACACTAAGTTCGGGTAAGCCGGAGGGGTGTGCCGAAACATGAGGGGCTATTTGCACCACCAAGCCTGACGTCGGGGCATGCACAGGCACAGCAAAGGGGTTCATACTCTTGGTCAGGGGTTGCCCCTTTAAGACATGATCTCCAGATTCGACAATGAGTTGCCCTTCAAGGCCTATATGTTGTTTGACAGTTACGAATAATCGTTCAGGCAAGG
>JBKEFM010000034.1:0-28660 GCA_046709505.1 Paraglaciecola sp.
TGGCGGCAGAGGCGCTGGTGGTGCAGGCGGCTCAATTAAATTAAGCGGCAGTATACTCAACGCAAGCAGTGCGACTGTCAACACCAACGGTGGAACAGGCGGGAGATCAGGTGAAGATGGCAGGCTGATCTTGTTATCAAACACAGGAATGCTGACTGGGGTGCCGAATAAGGTGTCGAATACGGTTCAATTGCCATCATTTGGGGCTATCGCAAGCTATGACGATGGTACTGGTGGTCTGAAGAAAGACAATATCTACCTTGGCGGAACCGGCACGACTCCTTACATTGTCGGACTTCAAGGTGGAGCAGAGATTTATGGCTTGTTTAGCGGGGTGGATATTGACTCCCTAATACCTGCCAATGCACCAAAAGATGCGGTGGCAGCAGTAATACGACTTGATCTCGGACCTTATACCTCTAATCCGGATTATATCGGCTACGACATGGTGCTATTTGTGAATCTCACAGGCACCAATATAGAAGCGCCTACCCTGGGTATTAATCAGGGTGAAATATCATTGCGCTTCGATGGTGTTGGTGCTCAGACAACTATGACGGCTCTTAACGGCTACAGTGTCTGGGGTACTTTGATTAAGGATAACGGTGACAGTTCAGATACTGTCTATGCTTCGATTTTAGGGGCGGATGGTAACAGGCTCTCTGCTCAAGATCTGCAAGGTAATAATGGAACCTTAGGCGATAGCGGCATTCGCTATATACGTGCAACAGGCAGTGATGAATTGCAGCGCAATCTTCAAGGTTTTGATGCCATTGCGGCTAGCCCAGACGGCGATTTTCTTTATGCAGTTAACACCGCACAAGATGCATTGGTTGTAATCAATGCAGACGATCTTAGTCAGCGACAAATCATTAAGGGTGGAATCGATTTAAGTGGTATGGACGGGCCTACCGATGTTGCTGTCAGTGCAGATGGTGAACATGTCTATGTTGTAAGCTCGGACAATAAAATATATCACTTTACTAACACTGCATCGGCAAGCGGAGAGTTGCAGGTGACAGATGCAAATGTAGATGTCACCAATGCTTTCAATGATTGGACAGACAAAGTTTCCATTTCTGCTGATGGAACAAGCTTGTTAACTAGCGGAAATTTCGGCGTGATTGCCTGGACTATAGACGCAAATGGCAATGTGACTACGCCTTATTCAGATTTTCTTAATAACGATGGTGCTTCTGAAGTGGTTTTCAGTAGCGATGGTGCCTTGGTGTATCTAACCAACGCTAGCACTAACAGTCTGCAGGTTTTAACAGCCGATGACTTAACACTACAATCGCAAAATTTCTCTCAGACTATAGTTGGTGCTAATGGTGTCACTAGTATCTTAAGTGCAGATGGTACTAAGGAACATGTGTATGTCGTCGGTAGTGGCGGTAGTCTGCATGTATTTGAACGTGAGGTTGGCAGCACCACCTTGACTGAAAAAGGGTTATTTGAAGAGGGCAAATTAGGTATCCGCGGTCTAGCGGCCGCTAACGACGTTGCTGTTAGTGCCGATGGCACATTTATCTATGTTAGTAGCGGTGATGGTGAGTCTCTTGCTGCATTCCAGCGCAATGTTAATACTGGCGAACTGACATTTGCACAATTGCTAAGAGGTCGAAGCGGACTAGACAGTGCTAGCGAAATTGTTGTGACTGGCGGTGACGATGCGCGAATTTTTGTCAGCTCTGCGCCGGGTGGTGTGGTGTCTTTTGATCCCTTGCCTTTGGAAGAAGGTTTTGAGCTGCAGCGAATCAATATCGGTTTTGAGAACCTCGAAACCCTTACTGTCAAAACCGGCACTGCCGATGATGCCATTCGCCAAATCAATGCGGCACAAGTGAACACACTAAATATTGATGCCGGCGATGGTTTTAACACCGTCGATATACTTAACTTGCGCGGCCAGACTACCATCGATACTGGTGTCGGTAATGACGAAATAACCTTGCGCTCTGATACCCCAAATATCGGTCTGACTGTTCGTACGTCTGCAGGTGAAGACACCGTTACAGTGCGTGAATTGGCAGCCGGAAATACACCTTTTATTTACCTAGGTGCTGGCGATGATACGATTTTGGTTTCCGGAGAGGATCTTCACTCGTCGGCCAATTTGTATATTTATGGTGAGGATAATTACACCACAACTAGGGTTGAGCAGGATACGTTGCTCTTTAGTACAGACAAACCTATTGATCCAGCACCATTAGTTGAGACAACGGGTAGAATGAGTGTGTCAGGTAGTTACGGCACAGTGTTCTATAGGGGCATTGAATCGATACCTGGGTTTGACCCAGCTAAGGGGGATTTCAACGGTACTGCTACACCTGACTCAACAGCTTACAGCATTATAGAAGGTCAGAATCTAACCCTGGCTGGATATGCTGAGGGTGCAACCAATACCGATCCCAATCAGCTTGTGGTGCGTTGGGATCTAAACGGTGACGGCATCTTTGGCGACGCAATCGGCGTTGCCCCTACGATTGTATGGGATGATCTGGTAGCACTGGGCATTGACGACGACGGCCCTTATGAGATAACCCTTGAGGTAACAGACAGTATTGGCAACGTTGCCTCAGATACTGGTGTACTGAATATTATTAACTTAGACCCAGTTATTAGCGCTGAGGGCTCCTCAACTTTGTTAGTTGGTGAGCTTTATGAACTAGCATTCGATGTGACCGATCCGGGTGATGACACGGTCAGCACATGGCGAGTTGATTGGGGTGATAGTAGTGATATTGAAACCTTTGCTAGTGATGCCGACAGAGCAAGCCATGTTTACCAAACTACCGGTAAGTTTACTCCGGTTGTCGTGGCTACTGACGAAGATGGCAGTGGTTCACAGGCAGCACCTGAGATCACGGTCAAGCCGGCAACGCCTGTTATCACAAGTGTTGGTACCAGCGCCGTGATGCAAATCCTTGAAGGTGAAGAATTAACTTTACGCGCTGATGTAGCGGGTTTGCCTACTGCGATAAGTTGGGATCTCGACAGTGACGGTAACTTCGGTGATGAAGCCGATTTCGGCACGGTCAGCGGTAATGAAATAACTTTGCAAGCGTTTGAGCTAGAGCAACTGCAACGTGGTGATGGCACGGCTAGCTACGAATTTCGTGTGTTAGTGGAATACGGTGGAAGTGTTGTTGGAGAGAATGCCGCTATTGGTAGTGCCGACTTGTTGGTACTTAACCAAGCGCCGACTGCAAGGCTTACCAATTCAAGCCAGAGCCCAGGCGAGCCGATCATCGAAGGTGATTCAGCATGGGTTGCGTTCGTGGATCAGTTCGACTCATCTTTAGCGGATGTTACGGCTGGATTCCTTTATTCCTATGACTTTGATAACGACGGTACTTTCGAAATACAAGACACAACTGAAGCGCGGGTCGATGTCCCCCAAGGTTTGCTCAATGATGCAGGCACTCAAACAGTGCGAGCTGTTATCAAGGACCAAAATGGCGCTGCCTTTGAAGTACTCACCGGAGTACGTGTTCTGGAAGTCAAACCCCTACTGGAATTGAATGGTGCCAGCACTGCTTCAGAAGGTGAAGCGTACCAACTTAACCTAAGTTCGATTGACCCCGGTAACGATACGATTTCAAGCTGGACTGTGAGCTGGGGTGATGGTGAAACGACTGTAGTGACCACGCCTACCGCTTCACTGCTGCATACCTTTGCTGATAATGGCAACCTGACCATTAAAGTGACTGCTCAGGATGAGGATGGATTGTACGTTTCACAGAAAGAGGTTGTGGTCACTAACGTCGCGCCAACCCTGAGCGTGAGCAGACAGGCTACTCTCACTTCGGATAATGTAAATGAAGGCGACGCCTACGTGCTTTCACTTGCCGCCACTGATCCCGGTGACGATACTATCTCCAGCTGGCACATCAATTGGGGGGATGGCAACGCAGATACCGTCTTGGGTAGCACCGAAACCGTTTCGCATATTTATGCAGACGACAGTGCAGCCAGTGTTCTGGATGTGGTGGTAACGGCTATTGATGAAGACGGCGAGACAGTAACTACACTTAACGTAATTGTCGATGATGTGGCACCAATCGTGGACCTCAATATTATTGGCGCCACACCGGCAAGCCCAGCGAGTGTTGAAGTAGATGAAGGTTCCACTGTGGTGCTGAAAATTGGTCCTGTCAGTGATCCTGGTGAAGATACAGTAAGCGCTTATCTCATTAACTGGGGTGATGGGTCTGATGTACAAGAAGTTGACTCTTTGCAGCTTGTTTCGGGCACGCAAATTGCCGTTCTAAATGTGGGTCATATCTACACCGATGGTAATGCTGATTACACCATTACCATTGAGCTAGTTAATGAAGACGGTAAATTTCTTAATACACAAAGCGTCGATGTAAGCGTGCGCGATGTGGCGCCACTAGTGGCAATTAGAGGTGATTCTGCGGTTGACGAAGGGGACGTATACAGTCTTACGCTGACTCCTTCTGACCCCGGTGATGATAGCGTCGAATTCTTCTTGGTTGACTGGGACGATGGCTCCGATGTGGAAAGGTTTGCCGCTGGCGACCCAATAACGCATGTGTACCTCAATGTTGCTGGTAGCGTGACGCGAAATATTTCCGTTAGCGTGATGGACGAAGAGGGCACCTACAATGATGTGGCATCCAAGCGTGTAGTGGTCAATGAAGTGTTGCCTACTCTGCAACTGACGGGCGCAACTACTGTGCTTGAAGGCACGCCTTATACACTTCAACTAGGCGAGTTGATCGACCCCGGTTCTGAGCTGGGTGTTATTCCAGTACAGGAATATCTGGTCGACTGGGGCGATGGCAACGTTGAAAGTGTCAACGTTGCTACGACAGTGCAACATACCTTCGTCGATGGTCAGTTCAATAATCTCATCCGTGTTAATGCGGTCACGGCAAACGGCACCATTATAGATGTCGCAACGTTAGACGTGCAGGTGATGAATGCTGCACCTGTGGTCGAAACATTAAGCCTGACCAAAGCACCATTGCCAGACCTCAACGGTGATAACGTGATTAACTACCTCGATATCTCCTTATTGGCCAGTAATTTTGGCAAAGATCCTGCCAGCAGCCCAATGGCGGCAGCGGCCGATCTTAATGGCGATGGTATGGTTAATATCGCTGATTATATGGCGCTGATTGGCAGTTTTGGACAACGGATAGTGCCGACGAATTCTGACGCAACTGATGAGCCGACAGTGGGAGCGATAGCTGCCGGCGGTACGGCATATATTGAGGGGACTTTCAGTGATATGGGAGTGGCGGATACCCACGAGGCGTTGATCAACTGGGGTGATGGCACAACTACTATTGCGTCGTTGACCCAGGGCAGTGGTGAGGGATCTTTCTTCGGACGCCATACCTATACCGATGCCGGTGTCTTCAAAGTCTCAGTCACGGTCGCAGATAGTGATGCAGATGCGGAAGTGGTCGAGACCATTGCTTATGTAAGTGGTGCAGCGGTGCACGACGACGTGCTTCATATCGTTGGCACCGAGGGCGCTGATAATATTACTATTACGCGCAATTCGAGTGACCCTGACCTTATCGATGTAAGTGCCGTATTCCTTACCGGTGGAAAGCAAACCTTTGATACCAGAGTGATTACCCAAGCGGTGGTCTTCAGCGGAAATGGTGCGGACGCGGTCACCATAGCCGACGATGTTTTACTGCCCTTCATGGTAAACGGTGGAAACGGTAATGACCGATTAATAGGCGGTGGCGGTAACGATGTGCTGATTGGAGGGCAGGGAGAGGACACTCTGATCGGCGGTAGTGGTAGAGATCTGCTGTTAGGCGGCAGAGGAGCCGACCTACTGGATGGTGGACTGGGTAACGATGTGTTAGTCGGCAGTTCAAGCAACGATAGCCTTAATGGCGGTGGTGGTGACAACGATGTCGCGTTTTACACTGGCAACTCGTCTGATTACGATGTGACGGGTAGTCCGGTGGTTTCAGTTGTTGCACCTAACCCGTTGCTCGACGGGCAAGATAGCCTGACTCAGGTTGAAAACGTATTGTTTGAAGATAGTGACGATGATATCGCAACAGTGCCGTTAAATCCTTGGTCTGACGATTTGATCGCTCGCCTCAAGGGGCAGGCTAAGGATACAGACGGCGATAAGGCGGTTTGGCTGTTGTTCTAATGAATTTTGAAAGTAAATGTATTGATTATTTAATGGAGTAGTACCAATGACGGAAATAAAGAAAAAGAGTGAAGATGCAGTAGTTGAGTCAACGCAGGCAGCAACCGCTGTTAAGCGCAAGAGCCTTAAGTGGGACGATTCGTCGATGTCTACATCTTATGCCAACGTAAGCAATGTATCTATAACCCGTGAGGAGTGTGGCTTGTTTTTTGGCACCAACCTCACCAGCGGTATGAGTGTTGAGGATGAAGTCACTATCAAACTCAGTGATCGCATCATTATGACACCGCACGCGGCCAAGCGGCTCTCACTTTTGTTGGAAATCAATTTGCGTGCCTACGAAGAGCGCCATGGCAAGCTGGATGTTCAGCCATCCAATACTTGATTTTACGTGCGGCGTCGACCGCCTTGCGGCGGGTAGCTTTAGAGCATAGTAATTAAATGAGAAAGAGCAGTGAGCGCGATCCATTGATACAAGCGTTGCCACCGGTGGAATCGTTTTCTCCCGCCGGCGGCATAGCATACATAGATAAAACCCTGTGGGACAGACTATCAACCGCAAGTTCTGCGGAAGAAATGGCGATATTTTGGCTCGATTTACAATGTCGCATGCTCGACGGGGTTGCCCGTGCTGCAGTGTATCTTTATACCGATGAAGCAGATTCTTTGGTCGCAGCTGGGCTCTGGCCCAGAGACAAGGGCGATGGTCCAACTTCACTGCTGTCTACCGCCAAGCGTGCCATTAGTGAGCAACGTGGTATAGTTTCTGGGCATGTTGCCAGCGCAGCTCCCGGCACAAGGTTTTGTTGTGCGGCTTACCCTTTCCTCGTTAACGGAACCCCCGTTGGGGCTGTCTCAGTTGAAATTCTTGATCGCAGTGAAGAACAACTGCGCTCACTCATACGCCAGTTACAATGGGGAGTGGCGTGGATCGAATTGGGCTACCAACGAAACCGCAATCTTCGCCACGAGCTTATAATCGCAACCACGAGTGGCGCTCTAGATGTTACCGGCCTGTTAGTAGAAACGGGTGATTATGGCAAAGCTACCAAGACCTTGGTGACGGAATTGGCGACTCGCTTGGGTTGCGAGCTGGTTGCGGTAAGCTGGATATCTGGCAACCAGCATAAAGTGGCGGCTCTATCTCACAGTGCAGAATTCGGTCGCCGTATGAACCTTGTGCGTGCCATAGTGGCAGCGATGTCGGAAGCAGCCGATCAGGAGTCTATTGTGTGTTGGCCCGTAATGGCAGGTGAAGATTACCGTGTAACACATGCTCATGAAGAATTGGCATCTCAGCTCGAAGGGGCATCCATCCTCACGATCCCGTTACTGAACGACGATAAACCGGTAGGTACACTGCTGTTTCAATGGTCAGTGGATCATGTGCAGCAGCAGCGATCTATCGACCTCTGTGACGCCGTGGCCGCTGTCGTTGGGCCCATTCTCGATGAAAAGCGGAAAAATAGTCGGTTGGTTTTATTTAAAGTCTGGGACGCCTTTATGGGACAGTTGCAGAGATTATTTGGGCCTCGCCACCTCACTAGAAAACTAGTGTTGGGTAATGCCTGTTTGTTGCTGCTGATATTTTCCTTCCTTGAAAGTGCTTATCGGGTTTCGTCGCCTGCTACCATAGAAGGGCGTGTGCAAAGGGTTACCGTAGCACCCTTTGATGGCTACATCGCCTCACAGTCAGTTAGAGCCGGTGACCGGGTGAAAGAAGGTGCTGTGCTTGCGCAACTGGACGGTCGGGATCTTACTCTGGAGTTATTACGCTGGACTGCCACTAGGCAGCAGCGAATTGCCGAGTCGGACAAGGCAATAGCTCAGCACGATCGCGCCCAAGTTAATATCATCGATGCACAGATTGAACAGGCAAACGCGCGCATTGCGCTATTGCAAGCACAGTTGCAGCGCGTTGAACTAGTTGCTGCTTTCGACGGTATTGTTGTCGCCGGTGATTTGAGCCAATCCATCGGTGCCGCGGTCAAGCGTGGCGAAGAATTATTCCGAATTGCCCCCCTAGATGCCTATCGGGTCATACTGGAAGTGGATGAGGCTGACGTGGGAGAAATCAGCGAGGGGATGAACGGTGAAATGAAACTGGCATCACTGCTCGATGATAGCTTGCCATACACTATTGAGCGCATAACCCCCATTACCGAGTCCTTGGACGGCCGCAACTATTTCCGAGTCGAAGCCAGCCTGGAAAAAACTAATCCGCGCCTGAGACCGGGTATGAAAGGTGTTGCTAAAACCGAGGCAGGTGATCGACTTTTGATTTGGATTTGGACAGAAGATTCTATTAAATGGCTGCGCTTAAAACTCTGGGCTTGGTGGGCTTAGATGTCGATGAATCTGAAGAGCTCATCTTGGTATCGTGTGGCAGGACTTAAGTTATCATTGCGAAAGTATGTCAAGATACAACGTCATTCTTTTCGTGGTCAGCTATGGTATGTGATACAAGATCGCGTATCAGGCAAGCATCACCGCTTCTCCCCAGGCACTTATCTCATCATCAGTCTTATGGATGGGCAGCGCACCGTGGAAGAGGTCTGGGATAGCGCAGTGGGTCAGTTGGGTGAGGATGGGTTAACGCAGGATGAAGTAATACAGCTTCTTACCAAACTCCATCAGGGCGATCTTCTGCAGGGCGACATCAGTCCTGACATGCATGAGATGTCCGAGCGGGCTGAGCGACAGGCGCGGCGCAAGATAACGCAACTGATCATGAACCCACTTGCGTTGCGGCTGCCGCTGTTGGACCCAGATCGATTTTTAACGGCAACATTGCCCCTCGTGCGACCACTTTTCAGCTGGTTTGGCGCGGCGTTGTTCATGCTGTTAGTTGGCACAGCACTTATTTTGGCGGGTGCGCACTGGCCGGAATTGACAGACAATGTGGCTGATAGAGTGCTAGCGACTGAGAGTCTTGTCGTGCTGCTGGTCTCCTATTGTTTGATTAAAGCACTGCACGAATTGGGACACGGTTATACCGCCAAAATGTATGGTGGGGAAGTTCATGAAGTTGGCTTGATGTTCTTGGTGTTTATTCCAGTGCCTTATGTGGACGCCAGTTCAGTGTCATCGTTTCCGAATAAATGGCAACGTGCGTTGGTGGCATCCGCCGGTATGCTGGTGGAGATTTTTCTTGCCGCCGTGGCGATGTTTGTCTGGTTAAATGTGGAAAGTGGTCTAGTTAATGCCATGGCCTTCAACATAATGCTTATTGGCGGTGTTTCTACAGTGTTGTTTAATGGTAACCCGTTATTACGTTTTGATGGTTACTATGTGTTGTCGGACCTGATTGAAATTCCTAATCTAGGGGTGCGATCCAATCGTTACATTGGTTACTTGGTACAAAGGTACCTGTTTGGAGTTAAGACGGCTATATCACCTGCGATAGCCCCTGGCGAAGCACGCTGGTTTTTGTTCTATAGCATCGCCTCATACCTTTACCGACTAGTACTGACTATCACAATCATTCTCTTTGTCGCGTCAGAGTATTTGTTTTTGGGGATTATTCTGGGTATTTGGTCTGGTATGATGGTATTTGTAGTGCCCATTGCCAGATCGTTCAAGTTTCTGTTTACTAGTCCGGCGCTGCGACGCCAGCGCTCCCGTGCAATCGCCATTACCGGTGGTTCCCTTGTTACCCTGTTTATGTTTTTCACCCTGATCCCTATACCTTATGCAACTGTAGCCGAGGGTGTGGTTTGGGCTGAAAAGGAATCCTTGGTTCACGCAGGCACCGATGGCGTGGTAGAAGAGCTGCTCGTTGCCCCCAACGCCATAGTAGTAAAAGGCCAACCGCTGCTGGTAATGAAAGATCACATGCTAACCACACAGGTGCGCCTCGCAAGGGCTGAGCTAGAGGAGTTGCGGTTGCGCTATGCCGCGCTGAAGGTGCTCGATCAGTCGGAGGCACGTGTGGCGGCGGAGCAAATTCATCATGCTCAAGGGGAATATGATCTTAATCTACAGCGCCAAAAAGAGATGGTTGTGCTTAGCCCTGCAACGGGCAGTCTGGTTTTGCCATTGTCCCAAGACTTGATAGGTGCTTTTCTGCGCAAAGGCGACTCTATAGGTCACGTGACCAAACTCACGGATCCAACTGTAAGGGTTTTGGTGCCTCACAACGACATGGATCTAGTGCGTGATACAACTAATGATATTCAAATACGCTTCGCCGATCGGTTTGGTGCTGTATATTCGGCTAGGGTTATTCGTGAACTACCATTTGTGACTGACCGCTTACCCAGTCTAGCGCTGGCCAAGCAGGGCGGAGGACAGATAGTTGTTGACCCCACCGACACCTCCGGCCAGACAGCGCTAGAAAACCACTTTGAGCTGGACCTAAAAGTTGATCAAAGTATTGCTGCCAGTGGAATCGGCGTGCGGGTTTTTGTGCGTTTTGACCATGGTTACGCATCTATCTCTTTTCAGCTCTATCGCTGGGCTCGCCAACTCTTCCTGCGACGTTTCAATGTTGGATAATTTGGTAGGTGCGGTTTCATTGCAACTGCCCAGTCTGCGGTTTCAGCCGGTCAATGCAGACAAAGATTATGGCTGGGAGCAACGTCTCAGCGGTGCTATTGGTGCTGCTACGGATACCATTGTAAGGCCTCTACTCGCTTATCAACGTCACGGTTTTGTGAGAAAAGTGAATGCCTGGAGAGATCATTTACTGGGGCTGGATGAAACCCAGTTTAAGGATTTTGTGCGGCAACTGCGCGACGATTTGATATGTGGTGGGTTGAAACAAGCCAGCGTCGTGTGCGCGTATGCTGCGATCAAAGAAGCCGCTCGGCGAGAAATAGGGCAGGAGCATTATGATGTGCAGTTGCGAGGAGGATACGCGCTGCTACACGGAGCCATCGCAGAGCTGGAGACTGGAGAGGGCAAAACATTGACCGCTACCTTAGCTGCGGCGACGGCGGCGATGGCCGGTACGCCGGTACATGTCATTACTGTTAATGATTATCTTGCTAAAAGAGATGAAGAACTTATGCGGCCCGTATACCGTGCACTTGGGCTTACGGTAGGTCTGGTTGTCAGTGGTTTGAGTCAGGAAGAGCGGCGCAAGGCGTATCTCGCAGACATTACCTACTGCACTAATAAAGAAGTAGCCTTTGACTATTTACGCGATGGTCTGTTGCTAGGTCAATGTGCAAGTAACGTGCGTATGAAAATCCGTAAGTTGCACGGAGAAAAAGGACAACCCGGTGATAAGCCTGTCATGCGCGGATTGCACTTCGCCATTGTCGATGAAGCCGATAGTGTCCTTATCGACGAGGCCCGAACACCACTGATAATCTCCGGTCGCACTGATCCTGATACGGAGCGAAAACGGGCACAGCAAGCGCTCGACTTAGCAACGCCTTTGCTCCGTGACGAACACTTTACTATGAGCCGAGACGGCCAGGAGATAGCGCTGACAGACAAGGGCAAGACCGAATTGATGGATCGAGGTAATGTTATGGGCGGGCTCTGGCGTGGGTCAATATTTCGCGAGGAGCAGGCGCGCAATGCGCTCGGAGCACTACACATATATAAATGCGATGAGCACTACCTTGTGCGCGATGACAAAATTGAAATTATTGATGAGTATACGGGTCGTGTTATGCAGGATCGATCATGGGGTGACGGTGTACACCAGTTGGTTGAGTTAAAAGAGAGATGTACGATTACCGGCCAAACAATTTCAATTGCCAGAATAACGTATCAACGATTTTTTCGCTGCTATCGTAAGCTGGGAGGAATGACGGGCACTGCGAGCGAAGCACGAACGGAGTTACGAAGTGTCTATGGTCTGGCGGTTGAACGTATTAATACTAATCGGCCGCTGGCGAGATCCTATGCAGATCCTCATATTTATGCCACATCCCAAGAAAAGTGGGTTTACATCGTAGACCTCACCCGAGAACTGGTGGATCAAGGCATTCCGGTTTTAATCGCTACACGCTCAGTAGCTTCATCTACAGTGGGTAGCGAGTACTTGTCTGATGCAGGTATCGAACACAGAGTATTGAGTGCGGTTGAGGATCAGCACGAGGCAGACATTATTGCCGCGGCCGGACAGTCAGGTTGTGTAACAGTCGCCACGAATATGGCAGGACGTGGCGTTGATATACGCCTCGGCAACGGGGTCGTTGAACTGGGTGGCTTGCATGTGATCATGTCTGATCGTCACGATTCTCGGCGCATTGATAGGCAGCTTGCCGGGCGCTGTGCTCGCCAGGGCGAACCGGGCCATGTTGAGACTGTCCTGTCGCTGGAGGATACGTTGATTGTAGACTCGGGTGTTTTGTTGCCGTATCTTTGCCATGCTAAATGGTATCGCAGGTGGTTATTTTATAGGGCGCAACGGTTGATGGAGCGAAGATTCGGGCGTGCTCGAAGAGATTTAATGAACTGGGATCAACAGTTAGGTTCCTCATTGGCATTTTCAGGAAGTATTGAATGAAGCAATTTTTACGTATATTTTCAACCGGTTTGTTAGTGCTGCCAATGCCTTTTTTGTTTCCGGCAAGCAGTTTTGCCAATGGCATAGTAGGGTCTGAGTTCGATTGTACCATAGAGCCCCGTAAGACGGCTCAGATTGGTAGCTTCGATGATGGGATTCTCGAGAGCATACCGGTTGAGCGTGGCGATACTGTTACCATCGGACAGGTGCTGGCGGTAATCGAATCGAGTACCGAAACGCTGGCGGCTGAATTAGCCCGTATACAGGCGGAAACGGACGTTGATATTCGTTCGCGCGAGGCGCGTCACATTTTTCAAAAAAGACAAACCGAGCGTGCGAAAAAACTATTGGTCACGAATTTGGTATCCAATCAAGAGGTCGATGACGCGCGTATTGCGGAAAACCTTGCCTTGCTCGAAGTGGAGTCAGCGGTTGTTCGTCAAGCTTCAGCGAAGGTACAACTAGCTCTGGCAGAGGCTCGGCTAGAACGTCGCTCAATCAAAAGCCCGATCAATGGTATTGTGACAGAGATAAAAATGTCGCTCGGGGAGTATGTCCACGAGCAGACTCCGCTAATGGTGCTCGCAGACATTGAAGAGCTTAATGTGGAGGTCTACCTTCCAGTGACACGCTACGGTGAGGTAAGTGTAAATCAAAATGCGACCGTGGCACCTATACAGCCAATTGGCGGGAGTTACAACGCGGTCGTAAGAGTGGTCGACAAGGTCTTTGATGCTGCAAGCAGTACCTTTGGTGTGCGCTTGTTACTCAGTAACCCAGATCGAAAACTACCAGCCGGTATACGATGCAAGGTTAATTTTCTGGACCCAGAGCAAGATGTTGTCGCTTCTACTGAGGATGGTGGGATTTAATCTTCTCAAGCAGAGTTACTTTTATCGACAAAATTCCCCTGAGGTAGATGGGTTTGGTTTAAGTTTTCTGACCTTCGAAATCAGGTATGATTTCACCAAGCGCCTAAGGAATGATTTCCAGCATGTTAGAACATATAGAGTAAATTCAACTCTTGGCATTAATACCAATCCACCTTAATATCTACCCACTCAGCGATCAAGAATATTTGCTTATGGGGATGTGAATTTCCCCGGTCTACTGATAAAACGAAAGCAAATTTAGCATCGCCCTTCGGGAAGGGCTAGCGAGCTCCCTAGCTGCATTCTAACGTATATGAAGGCAACCAGCATTCCTTAGACGTTACGCTTTGCTATGAAACTTGCGAGCACCTTCTGAGTTGATCACATATCAAGGAGGAATGGTATAAGTAGCCAATTAGTTGAAACAAGAGGAAGCTGTTTTTAGGCTATATCGAAAAGCCCAGTAGCAATCGCCAGAGTTAACATAGTTAAATCCTATAAGCCAATAATATACGGCGCCATACTGTAGACCAATTTACCAAATGGCTTTTTACCTGTAAATATAAGGCCATATTATTCTTAACATCATAAAGTTGAGAAAGACGAACGGCAGGCATAGAAGCGTGTGAGCGAGCTTTACCAAAATGCTTAAGTAGTTCGTTAGAGATAGGTAATTGTGTAACTGATCCATCAACAGCTAACAGTCTATGTCCTTGCCATTTATCAATGGTTGCAGCTTCATAGAATTATTAAACTAAATCATTGTTCAATTCAATAAATGCCTGATGAGATAATTTCATTCTGGCTTTACAAAAAGCAGTGGTGCTAACTGACTTTGTTGAAAAATAACTATCATCTATTTCAAGTGAAATTGGTAGGCTTTTTACGGTGGTTTTCTAAAAATTCAGTTGAATGAATTTTATGGGTTAACTTTGGTACTATTTGAATTAAATACTGAACAGTTCATTGGTTATTTATCTATTTTTTTAATTCATAGCTAGATTATCAACCCAGTAATTTATAGTAAATATGAAAATTAACCTTAAGTTAATGACATTGTTGGTGGCAAAGGAGCCGTTACTCTTTTCATCCAATTTGCTATTTACAGCAAAGCGATTTAACGGCTTAGGGGTGAGTAAATTTATGTCAACACCACAAAAGCACCGATTTTAACAAGCGTAATAGCATAACGTTCCATGCCATCAATTCAACGACAGGAGACTGTCAGTTACGCACGGCAAATTGTTTGATCTGAGCGAGACCCTCCTGTGGTGAAAATTAACAGCCAAATATACCGTTAAGCTGAATGTTCAACTTACCTGGAGCCTTGGGGCAGGCGACGTGGGTGATAATCGCTGCCCGGATAGCCAATTAATACTGCTTAGGGACAGCTTGCATTCACTACGCCCGCCCCCAATTAGTACTGTACTGTCATATATCCGTTTATCACCCTCAGGAGATTTACTATGCCCGACCCAAGCTACACGCCGCCCAAAATATGGTCATTTGATACCGAAAATGGTGGCAAGTTTGCCAGTATTAATCGGCCAACTGCCGGCGCCCGTTTTGATCAGACTTTATCTCGGGGGCAGCATCCTTTTCAGTTGTATTCTTTGGCCACCCCCAATGGGGTTAAAGTCACTGTTATGTTTGAAGAATTGCTGGCGGCAGGTTTTACGGATGCTGAATATGATGCTTATCTTGTTAACATCGGCGAAGGCGAGCAGTTTGGCAGTGGTTTTGTTGATATTAATCCAAACTCGAAGATCCCGGCCCTAATTGACACTACTACCTCGCCTGAAACACGGGTGTTTGAATCAGGCTCTATTTTGCTGTATCTGGCTGAGAAATTTGGCGCATTTATGCCCAAGGATCCAGCAGGACGCACCGAGTGCCTAAACTGGTTATTTTGGCAGATGGGCAGTGCGCCTTTCTTGGGGGGGGGCTTTGGCCATTTCTATGCATATGCACCTGAAAAATACCAGTATCCAATCGACCGCTATACCATGGAGGTTAAACGTCAGCTGGATGTATTAGACAAGCAATTGGCCAATCATAAATACATCGCCGGAGACACCTATACTATCGCTGATATGGCCATCTGGCCCTGGTATGGCGCAGTAGTGCGCAATACCGTTTACGAAGCAGCAGAATTTCTGCAAGCCAATGAATATAAACATGTAATGCGCTGGGCTGATGAAATAGCCAACAGACCCGCAGTGAAACGGGGTGTTATGGTCAACCGTACTTGGGGGAAGCCCGAAAAACAGTTGCCGGAGCGCCACGACGCCGGGGATTTCGCCTCAAAATTGTAACCCTGTATCGACTAAAAAAGCCACCTGCAACCGGGTGGTTTTTTTATGTCTGTAATAGTGTTTAAGTATATAGCCAAACACTATTGCAGTGACCTTTTTAAGGTAAATAAACTTATCTTTAATGCGCTAAGCGATTAGAGTGAGAGCGGCCAACAACGCTGCAGCTTTAAGGGTGACGGGTATATTGGCACTGATACTAACCTGCCTATGACCAGGCTATCTATGGTGGGATCCATGGTGATACTTTAAGGCCCTAGAAAATCGTTAATCAGTGGCATAAAACCAGTCTGTAGATGCAAATTATTATGATCCGCATGTTCATATATTTGGATAGTAATCCGCTCATCAAGCTTATTATTCTGCGGGCCTTTTTTTAGTGCATCAATAAGCCTAAGACTATGTTTAACAGGAATAATGGTATCTGCAGCGGCAAGAATGACAAGAGCCTGGCCGTTTATTCTGGTGGCACTGTGCAGGCTGGCAAATTGGTCTTTGAGTAACCAACGAGATGGGAAAAACGGGTAGTGGCTAAAAGCGACATCGGCAATGCTGTCGTAGGGTGAAATCAACACCAGGCGCGACACTGCATATTCACTGGCAAGCATGACCACCACGCCCGTCCCGAGGCTGCGCCCGACCAATGCTACTGAACGGTGCCTGGCACTGATAACATTATAAATGTCTCTGGCGCTTTCACTGATGCTGGTTTGCGTTGGTGTGCCTGTGCTGCCCCCATAACCTGGATAATTAACATAGTAAGCTGCTTTGCCCCTAAAAGCGGCCTGCATCTGTTTGGTACTCTCATAGGCATTTTCTGCGTTACCACCAAAATAAATTACAGCCTGGGGAAATTGCGGGTCTTTTACCACGACCTTGATTTTGAGATCACCGGCGTCGACAGTGAGTACCTTGTCATCGCTATGCTGGGGTTCAGCGCTGGGGAAGTAGATCATTTGGCGCTGAAAGATATACATAAAAGCGACTAACAGTAGGTAGCCCTCAAGCAGTACAAGGAAAATGCTTTTCATTTCTTATACCCAGGCAAGCAGGGCCATTTGAGCCTCATACCAAGCTCGTTAATGCAGGCATTAACGAGAGCAGCATCGGTCATACCATCATAAAAATCGTATTGATAAAGCCATGGAGGATATGCTGCACTCACCTCAATTGCTGTGATGTTTTGGCAAGTGGGGTCTTCCCTAAAGTATCGGCCACATTTATAAGAGATAACGTAAGTGAATAAAGCGTTTAGCGCTCCCTGGGGTGGCCCAGTGACAGCAGATGAAATATCCTGTTTTATGTTTGAGGCAATTTCATCAAGCAGAGTAATGCGGGATATCATATTAATTTATGGCCGTTAAGGTTGTCATAATCATATTTTAAGTCCTGCCATTTTTTCCCTAACAGTCAGTATTGTGGGTGTGGAATTTGTTAAATAACGACAGCCTTTATAGGTCTACGGTTCTGATGAGTTGGTATATTTGAGTTGTCAGTTTATCTGCGGGTGTGTCCAGGGGATCATTTAAATACATCTCATATGCCACTCCCGCTGCTTCATAGCCATTGTCTTTGATCCATTCAGTCAGTGCTCGATAAGAAGGGTCAAAATCATCGTAAGGGCCAATATGCAAACAGGTGACGGATTTGCCTGCAGGGGTTTCACTGGCCTGTATATGATTTTTTCCAGCAAGTGGGGTGGGCACCACAAAACCAAATTCTACATCCATATGGCGCCTATCCAAAGTGTAAAAAATGGCAAAGGGCAGGCCTGCTGCCTTAACCTGAGACTCCTGTAAAAAGGCCGTTATTTCACCATAGCCCTGACTATATGTTGTAGATAAATCTTTGGCAGCCACTGTGCGGCGGATGGATAAGGTTGGTTGGGAAACCAGTATCGAAAATTCACATTTTATTGTCATGGATCTTTACCCTATTGTTTTATTTTGGCAGTCATAGTGTCTAATTCAGGCTTACTGTTACTTGCTCCTATCTACCCGTCACCCTTGGATCTTTAGCGTTGTTGGCCCCCAAGCACTTAGTGGGTTTAAGCTCATGGGACTGAGTTCCTTTGCCGCCTAGCCTCAACTCAAATGACTTTGGGTATAGATTGGATTGCACAGATAAATTGAAGCTGAATTATGCACAGCGGCATTTTTAACTTATTGACTGGGATCAACTTTACTTTACTCGTGATGGCTATATTGCAGCTCATAAATAGCAACATTGGCATACCAGTATAAGTCCCAATACACAGGGCCAGGAGGGATAAAATGAACAGTAAAAAATCATGCAAAAATCAATTGAATACTCACCAGCGTTATTTTTACAAAATAGCGACTGGTGTCGTCCTTTGTTTACCTGTTTTTTTACTCAACGCGCAGCCCTTGCCTGCTAACACCCAAGGCAACTTAACTAATAATGGCAGTGCAGATTCCGCCCCCCAGTAACCTGGGCTAAACAGCCGTTGCTGGTTAGCCATTTCAATTCACACACATCAGTTAATACAGTTGCTGATGGAATGTGTGAACCACAAGTCTGGGGGGCGTGCCAGCAACGTTGTCAGAGTCGGTCATCTGTTTTTTTCTGATCAACCTGATGCTGTTACCTTAAATATCGCTCAGGAAAAAAGTCTATCTTTGGTGATTAATTTACAGGATCCTGCAGAATTTCAATGGAATGAGAAAACAGTCGGCCTTGATTATTACAACATCCCCCTTTTCACCCAAGATAATAGTTTAAACCCGAGAGCTAACAAGCAGGCCTGACCAATACTGCTATGGAAGCTAAAGTTAAGGGTTACCTGGATCAACTGGCGCGGCAATAATAATATCCAGCTGTTACCCTCACTACGCCTTACTATTAAACCCTCACCATTAAATGATGTTGCCAATTGAGCCACTTGATTGATCAATTACTACGCTAATAGCGTGCAAATGAGCGGCTTAAAACCAGATCGGTAGCAGGGCGCATAATGTATACCCGGGGACTGTGGTAAGATAGAGCATTTTATTCGCCCATCTTTTAGGAATTCGTCCAACTATCCCTCGTTCCCGTCATCCATACATCAAGTGGCGCTCGCATACTTCGAATTTCTTGCAACAGCAAACAGGTAGGAAACATGATTGAATTTACGTTAAATGGTCAGAAAATTAAGTCGGATGCTGAACAAGATACGCCCTTGTTATGGGTTATTCGTGATGAGCTAGGTCTTAAAGGCACCAAGTTTGGCTGTGGTATCGCTATGTGCGGGGCATGCACAGTACATTTTAATGGCGCACCTGTGCGTTCCTGTTCTTTACCTCTGAGCAGTATTGCTAACAGCGAAATTCGCACTATAGAAGGGCTAGAAAATAAACATCCCCTGCAACAAGCCTGGGTCGAGCACCAAGTTCCCCAATGCGGCTACTGCCAGTCCGGGCAAATAATGCAGGCGGCGGCTTTGTTGGCCAGCAATGCAAATCCATCTGATGAAGACATCGAAGCCTACATGAGTGGCAATCTGTGTCGCTGCATGACATACGGGCGCATTAAGCAAGCAATAAAAGATACTGCCAGTCAAACTACTGATTTAGTGCAGATTTTTGATCCCAAGCGGGAAGCTTTTATCGACCAGGGGGTAAGTTAATATGACTCGAATAGCAAATAAATCTCAGCCTGAGCAAAGCCGTCGTCAGTTTTTAATCGGTACAGTAGGCAGCAGTTTACTGATGGCTTTCGCCCCTACAGTGAAGGCTATGGACGTGGTTACCGGCGCGGCAGGTACGCAATTGGCAGGCAAGCTATTTAGTCCCACAGTATGGTTTGAAATTGATACCCAGGGAAACGTGCTGGTGAATGTAGCCAAAGCCGAAATGGGTCAGCATGTGGGTACCGCTTTGGCACGTATAGTGGCTGAGGAGCTGGGAGCCGATTGGAATAAAGTCGAAATTAAACACGTGGATACTGATCCCAAGTGGGGGTATATGGTCACGGGAGGTTCTTGGTCAGTATTTCAGACTTACCTGCCCATGTCCCAGGCTGGTGTGGCAGGACGCACAGTATTGATTGACGCTGGTGCCAAGTTACTGGGCGTGACGCCTGGTGAATGTCGAGTCGAAAAAGGTCAGGTGTGGGCCAATGGCCAATCCGTTAGTTTTGGCGATATAGTCGCTAAAGGCCAAATCGATCGGGTCTTTTCAGCAGATGAACTAACTACGTTCACCCCTAAAGATGCCAGTGACAGACAGCTGATCGCCAAACCAAGCAGAGCCCTGGACATCCCAGCCAAAACCAATGGTACGGCCCAATATGGTATCGATGTTGAGCTGGAGGGAATGCTTTACGCCCGTCCTCTGGTGCCACCGACTCGTTATGGCTGTAAAGTGAAAGGGGTCGATGACAGTGGCGCTAAAAAGGTCAAAGGCTATCAAGGCTTTAAAGTGCTCAAAGATAAAAGCGCTACCCTGCAGGGCTGGGTGTCTGTCATCGCCGATACTTATTATGGTGCAGTAAAAGCCGCTAATTTGATTAAGGTTGATTACGAACTGGGCGAAACCGCCGAGGTGAATGAACAAGATATTATGGCGGAAGGTGAACGTCTGGTAAGTAATAAAACCAGCGGCGGCCTATTTGTTGATAAGGGAAATATAGAGCAAGTGGCGACCTCAGCCAGTAAAAGCATCGAAAGCATTTATCATACCTCTTCGGTATTACATTTTACCATGGAGCCGGTAAATGCTGCCGTTGAATTTAAAGACGGTATTTGTCACGTGCATGCTGGTAATCAGTGGCAGTCCCTGTTTTTACCGGTTATCGCACAGGCGCTGGGGATGGATGAGGACAAGATTGTTATTCATCAGTATTATTTGGGTGGCGGTTTTGGTCGGCGTTTAGCGGGCGATTATATGGTCCCTGCAGCGCTGACTGCCCAAGCGCTGGGCAGGCCCGTAAAGCTGGTGTTTACGCGGGAAGACGATGCCCGCTTTGACTGTATCCGCTCGCCTTCAGTGCAGCAATTCAATGCCTACTGGGCAGAGGATGACAGTTTGCAAGGCATAGAGCATGCAGCTGCTGCGGGCTGGCCAGCCTTGACTATGGCCCCGAGTTCTATGCCGGATAGTTTAGATGGGAAAACCAAAATTGCTCCTTTTTCCATTAGCGGAGCAGATCACTGGTATACCTTGCCTAATCATAGGGTTAGAACAATTAATAATCCTCTGGCGCAAAAAACCTTTCTGCCTGGCTGGTTACGCTCCGTTGGACCCGGATGGACGGGCTGGGGTGTTGAGTCATTTATGGATGAAGTAGCCCATGCACAAGGGGTTGATCCTTTAGCCTTTCGTTTGTCGATGCTCGATGGTAAAGGCAAAAATTCCGGCAAAGCGCCGGAATCTGTCGGGGGAGCCAAACGTCTGGTCGAGGTTTTACAACAGATCCAGACCCGGGTTAATTGGGGCCAGCCTTTAGGCAAAAATGAAGGGATGGGTCTGGCGATATCGTCTGGCCAAGAGCGTACTATGCCTACCTGGGGAGCTTGTGTGGCCCATGTTAAGGTGGACCCCGCAAGCGGCCAAGTGACAGTGCTTAAACTAACCAGTGTTCTAGATTGCGGTACCGTAGTGCATCCAGATGGCGCCCTTGCCCAGGCTCAGGGCTCTATATTGTGGGGACTGAGTTTAGCGCTATTTGAAGGCACACAAATAAAACAAGGTCAGGTGGCCGACCGCAACCTTAATACTTATACGCCCTTGCGTATGAATGACGTGCCTGAGCTTGATATCAGTTTTATACAAAATAGTGAGTTTCCAACGGGCTTAGGTGAGCCAGGTCTGATTGCTGTGGCACCGGCTATTGGTAATGCTATCTTTAATGCAACCGGTGGCAGAGTTAGAGATTTACCTATTCGCCCTCAAGCAGTGTTGGCAGCCATGAAGAGTTAGTTGTTACAGGCAGTTATACCGGTCTCCCTTGAAACTGCAGCGGTGTGGGCTACTTTCACCCCAATCATTTAGTAGGTCTAAGTGATTGGGGCTAAGTTTTTTTGCCAGCCTGGGTGGCACGCCAATGGCTTTGGGTGTAAAAAAAGCAAACTGTGCAATAATAATTTGCTGCGCACAAAAACCGATCTCGGGTTATTTATTATGAGTAGATTGCCGTCAGTTTGTAATATACACGGGGTAAAATGACGGACTGTAAAATCTGCAATTAAGTCACCTATAAATTAACTATTTGTAATCTAACAATGTTGCAATATCTGGCTAACTTTAGTAATTTACTTACCAGAATTGTTATTTATAGCTGTGGTCACAGAAGATATTAATGTAGAACACGGTTTAGCTTCAAACCCTTAAGTCAGCGCGAACCGGGCCTATTGTGATGCTATATTCGGTTACTGATAAAAAATGTCAGGCTCAAGGCTTATCGAATTTTATCTTTACTGTTCATGCTAACAACAGCGTAGAAATTGTATCCCAGTATTTTAGAGTAGCTTGATACGTAATTATTAATCTACAGCGTAAAAATTGCCTGCTGCAATTTTTTTAGTTTTTTCAGTGAAGCCTGGTTAATAATTCCTTAAGGCTTCATCTATATACTCGCAAAAACCGGTTTCGTTACTCAATAGTTACGAGGCGAAAATATTTGTAGATGAAGCCTTTTCGTAACGACTTTGCTTCATTCTGTCTGGCTGTTGTATATTTATAACCTGTGGTGAAAATGGAATTATCAATAGTTATTCCCGCGAAAAATGAAGCGGATAATGTTAAGTCCCTCAATAATGAAATTATTACCGTACTCAAGGGTGTGGCGGAATTTGAAATTGTCTATGTGGATGATGGCAGCACAGATGAAACCTACTCTGAGTTGCGTAGCATGGTTGATGAAGGGCATAGTTGTATTCGTCCCATCAGGCATAAGCATTCTGTTGGTCAGAGTACTGCGATCATGACCGGCGTTAAAGCGGCCAAAGGGGATCTGATTGTGACCATGGATGCAGACGGGCAGAATGACCCAGCTGATATCCCCAATTTGCTTATTCAGGCGAGGCTCTTTCCCCAGGGTGTTGATTTTTGTGTAACGGGTTTTCGAAAAAACAGAAAAGACACCAGTTGGAAGCGATTTCAGTCTAAAGTAGCTAATAACATCCGTCGTAAAATTCTCAATGACGGTACGCCGGATACGGGCTGCGGTTTAAAAATCGTCCCTAAAATTACCTTCCTCAAATTACCCTATTTTGATCATATGCACCGCTTTATACCGGCACTCATTCAGCGTATCAACGGTAAAGTCGTAGTCGTTGAAGTTAACCACAGAGATCGTCAAGCCGGGGTGTCTAAATATAATATGCTGGGACGTTTGGGCGTCGGCATTGTCGATATGTTTGGGGTGATGTGGTTACAACGTAGAGTGAAAGTGCCGGAGTTGTTGGACGAATAATGAAGACCCATTTATTGTCGTTCATTCATTCTTCTTTTTTTAAAAAAGGTCTGATATTTTTACTGGTATCGGCTCTATTGGGCTGGCTTGTCAGCTCCCAGGCCATGTTCGACGGCCTTAATCAACAATGGATCGATTTGCACATCCGCAACAATGGTCTTAGCGGTGTAGTATATTTTGTGTCAATTTGTATGTTAGCTACTGCATTAGGCTGCCCCAGACAGCTGGTGGCCTTCCTTGGCGGCTATGCGTTTGGTTTTGTTGACGGAGCCCTGCTCTCCAGCGCCGGGACAGCTCTGGGCTGTATGCTCAGCTTCTTTTTTTCTCGCCTCGCCATTCGTCCGCTGGTGGATAAGCGTTATTCCCGGCGTGTCGTTAAGGTCAATCGTTTTTTGACGGAAAAACCAGTGATTAAAACCATAATCATCAGATTATTACCGTTAGGTAACAATCTTGTCACTAATTTGGTGGCTGGCGTAACTAAGGTCAGAGCCAGGCATTTTATGTTGGGCTCGTTTGTGGGGTATTTGCCGCAGATGGCGATCTTTGCCTTGATGGGCAAGGGGATAGTGGTGCTGTCTGTATGGAAAATAGTGCTTAGCGTGGTGCTGTTTTGTATCTCCAGCGCCCTGAGTTTACGTTTATATCAGCAATACAAAGCCGCACAAATCCTGGCAGATGAGCCCGTTAGCGATGTGGCATCAGACTCTGTTCAACCTTAAGGCTGTACACAATAATGTTTTATAATCCTGCTGCACTGGGTACAAAGCTGTTCAGTAAAACGCATTTTATCAACGGCGATCAGCACTTTTTTAATCTATTTTGGTTATTACTGGTCTCCTGCTCCCTTATTTTACTCGGGTTAGGTTTGCGTGATCCCTGGCCCGCAGATGAACCCCGGTTTGCCTTGATTGCCAAAGAAATGGTGGATTCTGGCCAGTGGTTTTTCCCTATGCGGGGCGGGGAGTTATACCCGGATAAACCGCCTATATTCATGTGGTCTATTGCGCTTTTTTACTGGCTAACAGGCTCCATAACCCTTGCCTTTTTATTACCCTCGGCCCTGTGTGGGATAGCCACCGTTATGCTGGTTTATGACCTGGGCAGACGTTTATGGTCAAATCAGGTGGGTTGGTATGCGGCCTTGTTGTTGCTGTTATCTTTGCAATTTATGCTGCAAGCCAAAACAGCGCAAATTGATGCCATGGTGTGCTGCTGGATCACCATAGGCTGTTACGGTTTAATACGCTTCTTGCTGCTGGGTGGCGGGTGGCGCTGGTATTTTTTAGCCTGGTTCTTTATGGGTATTGGGGTGATCACTAAGGGTATAGGTTTTTTGCCTTTGTTGATGTTACTACCCTATGGGATCATCAGACTAGCTAACATAGCCGATAGTCATACAAACCAGGTGGAAAAACCCCGCAGCTGGTATTGGGTACTCGGCCCGGTGGTGATGTTAGGAGCCATTAGTTTATGGTTTTTGCCCATGTTGTATCTGGTCGATCACTACCAGCAGCCGCTATTTACCCTTTATCGCGACAATATTTTGTTCAGACAAACTGTTACCCGTTATGCTGACTCCTGGCACCATCTGAAACCTATGTGGTATTACATTATTTCGGTGATACCTGTTTTTTGGTTACCCATAAGCTTGATGTTGCCTTGGTTGGTCAAACATTGGAAACAAGCCATATGTCAGGCTGACAGGCGTATTATATTACCCCTTGGTTGGATTGTATTGGTACTGATTTTCTTTAGTCTCAGTCCGGGTAAACGAGGCGTATATATCTTGCCTGCTTTGCCCATGCTCGCGCTGGTGACGGCCCCTTATTTACGCCATGTACTTTGTAGCAAATGGTTCAATCGCTTAATTTTTACCGTGGTAGCGGCCATATCCTTTGCGCTGTTGATGTTTGGTATAGCCGGTCAGCTGGATATGGCCTTTGCCAGCAAACTGAGCACACGTTATGAACTTGAGCCCTGGCTTTTCCTGATGGCGGTGGGTGGATCAGGCGTATTTATTTGCATGCTTACTGTCAGGTCCAGGCAGTTTTTGAGCTGGCTGTGGTTTATTCCTGTGTTGTGGATCTTTTACAGCACCTGGGGTTACACCTTATTAAATCAGGTCAAAACACCCAAAAGTATCTTTGCTCAAATAGCGCACGTCATACCTGATAATGCAGAATTGGCATTGGTTAACTTCTCTGAGCAATTTATCTTGTTTTCACCTTACGCCACCACTCATTTTGGCTACCATACGCCTGACGATCAGGAAATTAGGGCAGCCTGGCGCTGGCAACAAGCCAGGGAATATGGCGTTATATTGATCGACGGGGAAACCCAAACCGACTGTTTTGATATGCAACAAGGGATCCCCCTGGGTCTGGCTCATCGTGTCAACTGGGTACTGTTAACAAAAGATGCTAGGCGCGGTAGTTGCGCTTTGCCGGACAGCAAAGTAGTGGAATATCACACTCAACCTAAAAAATGAGCGCTCACTTCGCGGGGGGATTGTTTGAAGTGGCGCTTAAACTCGCGACTAAATTGTGATGCACTGGTGTAACCCACCAAATGCGCTGCCTCGTTTGCCCGGCGGCCCTTGGCGATAATTAATTCTTTGGCCTTGTTCAGTCTCACCTTTTTCAAGTACTGCAGGGGGGATTCATAGGTCACTTGGCGAAAAGCGCGGTGAAAAGAGGAGACACTCATGTTGACGTCCTCTGCCAGTTTTTCCACGGTAATAGTATTAGCGTAATTAGCATGTAGAGTCGCCAGCGCCTGGGCAATACGGGCATAATGACCATCGTGTTGCGCCAATCCAAACAAGGTTAAGCCCTGGGGGCCACGTAATACCCGATACACTATTTCTTTGATGATATCGGAGCCTAGTATAGCGGCCTCCTTGGGATCGCTCAGTGTTTCGAGTAAACGTAAACTAGCCTGCTCCAGACTAGGATCCATTTTTGCCAGTTGTAATCCACCTTGTTGCGCACATCTAAAGGCTGGATCACACAAATTCTGTTCGCGCATCTGATTGACCAGCTGATGTAATACCTGCGGTGGCACATCAATCGACAGGCCTAAAATAGGCAGGCCATTGTCTGTAAAGGCCTCACACTCTAGTGGCATGGGCACGCCCACGACCAGGTAATCCCCTGCACCATAATGAATATGATGATCGGCAAAATGGATCACCTTGCGACCCTGGCCGACAATAATAATACCTGAGCGATAGATAAAAGGTTGCTTGGTACTGCTTTTGCTGGCACGAAAGAACCGCACCCCAGGTAAGGCTGTGGGACTATTACCTTGCAGATCCAGCAGATTGTTTTTTTCGGCGAATGTACTCATCGCTTCGGCCACTGTGTTCATCAGGCATACCTATATGTTAAATGAATTATGGATAAAATACTTCATTTGGTAGGTATAGGCAAGATTTTGGCAGTTATTGGCCTGTTAATCTATATATTTGAATACTAATATGCATGGTATTAAATTAGCTTATAACCATGCATTATTTTTCACTAAGCTTGGTAGAGGCTCATTTTCTTACCACTTTACACAATCAAAAGGCAGATAAAATGAAATTTAGTTATGTAAACCCCACACTGATCCAATTTGGACAGCAGCAAATTGCCTCACTGAGCAAACTCATTCCCAAAAGCCAAAAGGTATTGGTGGTATACGGTGGCGGTTCTATCAAAAAAAATGGCGTATATGAGCAAGTAAGTGCCGCACTAAGTGATCATGACTGGCTGGAGTTTGCTGGTGTGGGCGCTAACCCAACTGTTGAAGTGTTAGACAAAGCTGTGGCGATTGTTAAAGACCAGGGCGTAGATTTTATTCTTGGTGTCGGTGGTGGCTCAGTCATTGATGGCGTTAAGTATATTGCTGCTGCAGCCAAGTACGACGGGGCTGGCTGGGATATTTTACAAGGTAAGCATAAAGTCAAAGAAGCTTTACCCCTGGGCGCAGTATTAACCCTGCCCGCCACCGGTTCAGAATCCAATTCAGCCTCTGTGGTCAGCAAAGCCGTCACTCAGGAAAAACTAGCCTTTATGGCACCGGCGGTACAACCTAAATTTGCCGTGATGGATCCGGATGTGATGAAAACCCTGCCACCTCGCCAGCTAGTCAATGGCATAGTGGATGCATGGGTACATACCTGTGAGCAGTACCTGACGTTTCCGGCAGATGCAATGGTGCAAGACGGTTACGCTGAAGCCTTGTTGAAAAACTTGCTGGTGCTGGGCGCTAACTTTGATAAACAAGATGATAACTGGCGAGGAAATTTGATGTGGACTGCCAATCAGGCACTCAACGGATTAATTGGCTCAGGTGTGGCACAGGACTGGGCAACCCATATGTTTGGTCATGAACTCACCGCCCTTTATGGTGTTGACCACGCCCGCTCGCTGGCCATTATTCAACCGTCATTGCTGCGCAATCAGTTGGCTACCAAACAGGACAAACTGGAGCAAATGGGGCGCAACGTGTTTGCCCTTGAAGCAGGGGATGATCTCGCTTTACGCACCATAGATGCCATTGAAGCTTTTTACCATAGCCTGGATGTTGCCACCCAGTTAACCGATCATGGTGGGGATAAAGCTGCCACGGTTGAAGCCATATTAAACCAGCTTAAGAACCATGGTATGTTGGCCATAGGTGAGCACGGTGCAATCACCCCCATCCAGAGTCGTGAAATTCTTGAGCAAGCCGTAGCGTAAAGTGTCTGCCCAGATCACTGTGGAATTTTAGATTATGTAGCCGCTGCGCCCTGTCTTGGGGCGTAAGCGGCTTTTTTGTGGCTACTGATTTACATAAATTAAGTGACAGTGTGAAAATCATAACAAAGGATCAATTAACCGGCTGGGCCATTTGCGAGAATATAGCGTCTAACTGTTGCTCGATTGTTACGCTATCCCCCGTTGCTTTTAAATAAGCGCGCCAACCTATGATATTAACTTGCAAGGTCTTTGCTGCCATGTGTACGTCTAATTGGGGGGGTAAAGTATTTTGCGCTTTAGCTTGAGTCAGTATTTCCGTGAACATAGTCTCAACACCGGCCAGCAGTGAGCGAGCCAAGCTTAAAATTTCACCATGACCTTCATCAAGCTCAGACAAGGTCTTGACCAACATACACATCTCGCTTGGTCTGCTCTGGTTAGGGCTTAGCACTAAATCGTGTATTTGCGTCTTAAAGGCTTTAAGGACATCAGCCTGGCCAAATACCTCAGTACGCATTTTATCCCCCAGGGCCTGGGCATAGTGTTTCACCACTGTGATAAAGAGATCAGATTTACTGCCGAACGCGGCATAGATACTACCGGGGCGCATATCTATCGCATTTTGCAATTCCCGCGTTGACGTGCCCAGGTAACCCTTTTCCCAGAACAAATTTTTAGCTTTTTCGAGTACTTCTTCCCTGTCGAATTTAGAT
>JBKEFM010000035.1:0-28345 GCA_046709505.1 Paraglaciecola sp.
ATACTGGCTTGTCACTTGCAAAAGTTAAAGGGTCATTCTTTATGGTTTTGCATTTCTGTTTTAAGGTTTTCAATATCTGAGATTAAATAGGTTACAGACGCACTATTTAGACCATTATATATGCCACGTATATGTTGATTTTGGTCGATTAGCAGGAGACTTTCTGTATGTAAAAAATCATCCGTTTTTTGAATGTTACCTAAATCTTCACTGGCAAAATAAGCGCTTTTAGCCAGTGAATAAATAGTATCTCTATCCCCCGTAGCTAAATACCATTTGCCACTGATTAGACCATTATCATGAGCATATTTTTTTAGTGTACTAACCGTATCTGTACTGGGTCTAATTGAGTGTTGAAGAATTTTTACATCTGCATCGTCAAGGTACTTTTCTTGTACTTTATTAAGTTTAGTTCTGATTGATGGGCAAATACCAGGGCAAGTACTAAAGAAAAAACCTGCGACATAAATTTTATTTTCGAAGGTTTTTTCACTCACTTCTCCCCCATCCTGATCAGTAAAACTAAAGGGTGGAATACGATGGAAATCTTTAAGTGTCGCACGATTACCCTCTAGCCAATGAGGGGTAAATTCTGCGCTATTATAGTAAGGCAAGCTCTCAGATGCCTGTGCCACTGAATTTACCAACAAAAACAAAACATTAAAGAGTAATATTTGCTTGAGATTGATAGTACTCAGGAGAGATAATCTCATCTTTAAGCCCAACACAATTATTTGCTTTTCTAAGTCCATAAATCCGTCCGTTTTTATATTCAAAGTTGGAAAATAATTTACCGTTTTTACGCCAGGCTTGTTGCAACCCAACGGGTTTACCTGCGTGATAATTAAATTTCTTAAACTTTTTACCACTGCGATACCAACGTTTGCCTACGCCTTGTGTTTTACCTTTTATGTAGAAGAAGTGGGAACGTAGATTATTATTGAACCACCAAGTTTTGGTTGCACCGTCTCGAACGCCCGCAACATAAAGTGATTCATAGCCCAGTATCCCACTGGCAAACCATTTTTTAGCGTAGCCCTGACGTCTGCCATTAACAAACTGGTCTGCTGTAGCTATTTTTCCAGAGTCGTGGTGACTCACCATTTCGCCGGTAAAAGGTTTGTTTTGGTATACGCGCTGACCCTGTTGGTTAATTGAAATCTCTGATTTTCCTATAATTAATTGAGTCACAGACCTAAATTCAATAGTTGTATTGATGGCCGCTACGACGACCAAAAAACAAAAAAACAGCGCTATTGCAATACGTTTGTTAGTTAATATCACCTGGTGTGCCTTGGAAGTTACCTGGAAAAATCAAGTAGTAGTCACCGTTTAGATATTGTTCAGTTGAGACATGATAATGGTATTCAGCATCTTCTGCCGTAGAGCCTGTATATAAGGTTACCGAAGTATGACCATTGGATTCATCAAGATCTGTTGGGTAGCCTACCGTTGAATAACACTTTCTCCCGAAAATTAAAAATCCATCCGCCATAATACCTACAAGGGAGTCATCATCATATGAAATGGCTTGGGGTTCCAGGTGATAATGATAGGTCTCTGGGCCTGTGTGAGCTCCATTGCGATCAAAACCTTGAATAACACCCAGTGAAACATCACCGGTACCTTCAGAATCATTAAAAATTGGGGCACCACTTATTGAAATCCCAATAGCGCCAAGTGGCGTGGCCGACGAACTGCTGGCTAACTCCGGAGACACTGGGACAGTTAAATTATAGTCGTTAATATAATCTTCGATATCTCCAGGTGATCTTTGTGCATCAAACAAGGTCGCGTCTTCAGGTGCAACATACAAACCACTATCGTTTCCTGGATCCCAATAGGAAGAAGTATGATCAGGCTTACCAGCAGACTCAAGTGCTACAGTGCATCCGTCTTCAGATAAAACGACCGTCACATTGGGCGCGGCGACAAATTCGAGTAAAGCACTGGAAAGCTCTGTTATCGGAGAGTCGCACGTATCCGTACCTGTGTCGGTTTCAATATCAGCAACAGTATCTGTATCATCTATACTTGATGAGCTACCACCGCAAGCAACCAAGACTGACAACAAGCAGATAGTAAACATGGTGCGCACTAAATATTTTATATCAAACATAATTTGCTCTTAAGTAATTAAACAAGATTTAGTATATGACGCACGTTTTATTTGCATCGCATACAGTTAACACATCGCAGGCCAACAATTTTTAGTAGATTAACATAAAAAAAAAGCATGAAATGTGCATTTATTAAGGAGATTAAGTGATTAGATCGGCATAGTTGTAAATATTACGACCGTCGTATATGACCGTAATGTGCTAATACTTGCTAGTAAGCTATTGGGCTGGTCACTGTCAAAAGGAACCAGAAATTAGCCAACTTAATGGTTTTTGTATTTATGATTTTGTGCAGATAGTAGACAGTTGTTCACACTAAATTACGGCGTTACTGATCAAATTATGGCTAAAGACGCAGCTATCCTAATGGTTTGACTTAACTAAGCAGCTTGCTCCCTAACGGGCATACCCAGTCGTATGACTTTGTTCATGGCCTTTACTCCAGGCAACGCTTTGCCTGCTTAGGTATTGTCATCTCGCAGACTAAGTTTCGGGCTAATCAGTTGCTTATATCGATACTGTAATGGTAGCTGGATTTAAGAGGATACCTGTTGTGTATCTTCAGTGGACTATCGATGCCTAGCCTATAAGGTTTTGGTTATCCGGGGGGCTTGTATAAAATGTATTTTCAGATAGCTGACTTTTCCATGTTGCCAGTAACGATACGGATCCATAGGGCATCAAAATAGCCGGATCAAAATCATTATTCAAACTCAGGATGGTAAGGCATAAAATTCATAGTCTTCATATAACCTGCAAAACCGCTCAGGCCTATCTTGCGATTTGGCTGAAGGGTATAGTAAATACTATCTTTGGATCAAAAATGGCTGTGGCTGTTTTTTCCTTAATACCCCCAGCCAGTCTACCCGAGGAAAGTCTCCATGAGCGTTGTCGTTGATACCTTTGTTGCCCCTGTTTGTGAAAAACAAATAGACATCCTTTATCAGGACTCTCATCTATTACTTATTAACAAACCCAGCGGCTTGTTGAGTTTGTCGGGCAAAAACCCCTTGAATAAGGATTCAGTACATTTTCGTTTAGTGGGGCAATTTCCTGGTGCATTAATGGTACACAGGTTGGATTTGGGTACCTCGGGCATTATGGTTCTGGCCTTATCAAAGGCGGTCAATAGCGCATTAACTAAACAGTTTCAGGAGCGCCGGGTAGTTAAGACCTATGTGGGTATTTTGGATGGTCACCTAGAACAGGATGAGGGGATCATTGATATTCCCTTAGCCAAGGATCCGCCGAATTTCCCGCTACAAAAAGTCTGCCCAGCCACAGGTAAACCGGCTCAGAGTCACTACAAAGTGCTGGCTCGGTTACATAAGCCACCGCGGACCAGGGTGATGTTTGAACCGCTTACCGGTCGCACTCATCAGTTACGCATTCATAGTCGTGAACTGGGTCATGCCATTTTAGGTTGCGACTTGTATGGCAGTGAGCGTACCCAGCAAATGTCGCCCCGTTTGTTGTTACATGCGCTGACATTAGATTTTGTTCATCCGCTAACAGGCGAATCTATCAGCGGCCAGGCCCCTTGCGCGTTTTAGCCTCTAATATATCTAACTAGGACGTAATAGTATCACGCATAACTAAGGCAAATCAGCTTAGGGAAAATAACGTAACACACGGCCAAGTCCGGCATCAGAATAGGACTTTATTCCTCAATAAGAAAATTAATAGCGTTTCCCGAAACCCTGCATAATTTTATTCAAAGTCACATAAAACCGAAAAATAAAGACGTTTGTATCTGAGGGACTACCTTATCCGGGGTTTTTATTGATCGCTTTATGGTCTTTATATGATCGTTAGGAGCATAGTCAGCAGGGAAAATACCCTGTTGAGTTTGCCAAATGCGTAATAAAGCCTGGATTTTTGTATCCCTAAAACTTGGCGTTAGAATGACTAAGTACAACGTAGTTGGCTATAGAGGTAAGGGTCGCCAGTAAAGCTGCACCACCAAGGCAGACAAATAAAGTGCAAAGTGACTTGTACTTAAGTTCTCAAATAATATTAATTAATAGTTTACCTATAGTTTTTAAACATGAAGTACAGATGATGAGCAAAATACCTTGTATGGGGTCTTTTGCTCATCAGTTCCTTACCCTTGATGGCCAAAAATCATGATAGAGGAGGGCATCATGATAGAGGGTGGCAAACTATCCCTGTCGCACCTGAAATGAACATCAAAGATGATGAGGGTATGGATAAAACTATTAATCCCGCTTGTGCTTTTGATACGGTTCTCAATCCTGTGGATGGTACACCTGTGGACAATGCCTTTCGTTTTTATTTTAAAGAAGGCAAGAGTCGAAATGTGCTGGTATTTTTTAACGGTGGCGGTTCGTGCTGGAATGATGCCACTTGTGTTGCGTCGTTGGCGCTGGCTAATGTACCGGGCAATAGGCCAACTTATAATCCCTCTGTATTGCTAGAAAACTCCCCTGTTGGCGCTGGTGGCGTGTTTGATGATGGCAATAAGGACAATCCATTCAAAGACTGGAGTAAGGTCTTTATTGCATATTGCACAGGTGATATCCATGCGGGGTCAAATGAAGTGGCTTATATAGATGTTGATGGTTCTATTACCGGGTATCCTGGCGCGCCTGTAATGGTTAAACACCGCGGTTTTGATAATTTCATGGCTGTACGAGAATGGATGAAACTTCAGTTCAGTGGCAAAAAAGAAAAAGTGAACAAATTATTAGTCACAGGTTCAAGTGCCGGAGGCTAGGGTGCAATCCTCAATTTTCCCTATGTACAAGCTGCATTTCCTAAAACCAAAGTGGCATTACTAGCTGATGCGTCAGCATCGGTTGTCACTGAAGGGTTTATCAATGACGTTTTACCCTGGATAGGAACTGGAAGCTAGTTCAGTCATTACCGCCTATTTTTAGCACTGCGCTGGGTACTTACTCTGCTGCTGAGCTAAACGTTGAGTTGTTTCAAAGACTCACTGAGGCGTATCCCAAAAACCGTTTTGCCCAATACAGTACCGCACAAGATTTCGTACAGGTGCTGTTCTTAAAACTGATGGATCAGCTGGATAATGGCAATACTAATCCCTCTACCCGGGCCCTTGATAAAACTGATTTCCTGTATTTTGGACAGTGGAAAGCCAGGATGACTGCGTCATATGACTACCTTTCAGAGACCACTGATACTTTTGCCACGCCCGACATTCCTCATCCGTTATTGGATGAACAAAGCGCACAAGGAGTTAAATTCAGTGATTGGTTGGCCAGATTTACTAACGCCAGAAAATTTCACGACAACAGTGTGCAATACCTGCAATAGCGATTTTTAAGTCTGCAAGGTAACGCAACTGAGTTAACAATCACGTAAATATAGCAAAGCCTGGCAAGTCGCTGGGCTTTTTTTGTTATTGAGAAACGTGTTGCACTAAAAATTTTGCAAAATGGCTGTACAGCGTCTTACGAGCCTAGAGAAAAATGAAGTGACTGGGTATATACCCAAGCAAAACTAGAAACCAGATTTGTAAATTAACACTGCTTGTAATCTGCGAATTATATTTATTGTCAAGCTGTTGCCCGCTCTGGTGATATCCTATTTACAACAATGGTTAGTCATGCACGTTTAATGTTTATAAATTGAAGGGCAAGATGAGCGATGAAAGTCTGCAATAGTGCCTGATTATCAGCGCTGAATTGTTAATTTAGATGGAGGGTGTGTTATATGATGCAGGGCCCAGCAGTATTGGCTTTGGTGTGAAGTACCAGCTAGGGGGAGTCTATTTTTAACAGAAGGCTGTATTTACGTTTGCCAGGGATAAATGAATTTCCAATTTTTCAGGCCGGAAGCTGTTATTAGCCTGGCCTAGCCGCTATACTATGCGCCGCATTTGAAAGCGATATAGAAAATAAAGCTAAACAAAGGAAAAAAATGACTCCTATTACTAAATCATTCCAGTATGGCCAACATACTGTCACTCTAGAAACCGGTGTAATTGCTCGTCAGGCCACAGCTGCTGTTATGGCCAGCATGGACGACACAGTCGTTTTGGTTTCTGTCGTTGGTAAAAAAGATGCTAAATCTGGTCAAGATTTCTTCCCGCTTACCGTGAATTACCAAGAAAAAGCCTATGCTGCGGGTAAAATTCCCGGTGGTTTTTTCAAACGTGAAGGCCGTCCTGCTGAAAGCGAGACTTTGATCGCCCGTTTGATCGACCGTCCCATTCGTCCGTTGTTCCCATCAGGGTTCATGAACGAAGTACAAATTGTTATCACTGTAGTGTCAGCTAATCCCGAAATCCCTACTGACATTATTTCTCTTATCGGTACTTCTGCTGCCCTTGCCATCTCTGGTATACCGTTTAGCGGTCCTATTGGTGCTGCCCGCGTTGGTTTTATTGATGATCAATATGTGCTCAATACCCGTAATTCTGAGCTTGAAACCAGCAAATTGGATTTGATTGTTGCCGGTACCCAAAGCGCTGTACTGATGGTTGAATCAGAAGCCGAAGTGTTATCAGAAGAAATCATGCTGGGTGCCGTAATGTACGGTCATGAGCAGATGCAAACCGTGGTTAATGCCGTATCTGAGTTTGCTGCTGAAGTGGCTACGCCTAAGTGGAACTGGCAACCAGAGCCAGCTAATGTTGATCTTAAAACCAAGATCAAAGAATTAGCTGAAGCCGGTATCATCGAAGCCTACCAAATCTCTGATAAAATGGAGCGTAAAGACGCTATCACTGCCTTGACTGCTAAAACAGTGGCAGAGATTGTTGCAGCCGATGCTACGCAAGACGCCAAAGAAGTATCTGAATTATTACATAAAGTGGAAAGTGACGTGGTTCGTTCGCGCATTCTTGCCGGTCAGCCCCGTATAGATGGTCGTGATCCTGCGATGATCCGTGCGCTTAATATGTCTACTGGCTTGTTGCCACGTACTCACGGTTCAGCAATATTTACCCGTGGTGAAACTCAGGCAATAGTAGCTGTCACTCTCGGTACTGAACGTGATGCCCAGATGATCGACGGTTTGAACGGCAAAACGGATAGCCGTTTTATGTTGCATTATAACTTTCCTCCTTATTGCGTTGGGGAAACCGGTTTTATCGGCTCACCTAAACGTCGTGAAATTGGTCATGGTCGTTTGGCCAAACGTGGTATTCAAGCGGTTATGCCGACTGAAAAAGAGTTTCCGTATGTGGTACGCGTGGTGTCTGAAATCACTGAATCAAATGGTTCGTCTTCTATGGCGTCTGTTTGTGGTACCTCTTTGGCATTGATGGATGCCGGTGTACCGATTAAAGCTTCTGTTGCCGGTATCGCAATGGGCTTAGTGAAAAATGAAGATAACTTTGTCGTCTTGTCAGATATTCTGGGTGATGAAGATCACTTGGGTGACATGGACTTTAAAGTCGCCGGTACGACTGGCGGTATCACTGCTTTGCAGATGGATATCAAAATTGAAGGTATTACTCAGGAAATTATGCAAATTGCCCTTAAACAGGCTAAAGAAGCACGTTTGCATATTCTTAACGTTATGGATCAAGCGATCGGTGGCCACAGAGAAGAAATGTCCGAGTTTGCCCCGCGTATTTATACCTTGAAAGTCGATCAAGACAAAATCCGTGATGTAATCGGTAAAGGTGGCGCTATGATCCGTTCGATCACTGAAGCTTCTGATACTAACATCGAAATCGAAGACGATGGCACAATCAAGATTTTTGCTACCGAACGTGCTAAAGCCGATATCGCAATTAGCAAAATTGAGCAAGTAACGGCTGATGTTGAAGCAGGTAAAACCTACCAGGGTAAAGTGACCCGTATTGTTGATTTTGGGGCCTTTGTGGAAATTTTACCAGGTAAAGAAGGCTTGGTACACATTTCTCAAATCGCCCATGAGCGTGTAAACAAGGTTTCTGAGCATTTATCTGAAGGTCAAATCATAGACGTTAAAGTAATGGAAATCGACCGCCAAAACCGCGTTCGTTTGAGCATTAAAGAGCTGATTGAAAAGCCTGAAGCAACTGCTGAAGGTAATCAATAAGGTTAGATAACCGGATTTAAGATCATTACAGCTGTTTTTTGATACTTAAGTTAATAAAAAGGGAGCCTCGGCTCCCTTTTTTTTTGCCCAGCGAAGCTGGCAAACCCGACAGGCTCAAAGAAGCCATAGGAAGTGCAATACCAACTAACCGTAACCTGTTTATGAATACCCCCCCTGGTATTCACCAAAGGCCAACCGGTGATTGTTCAAATTCGTTCCTGTCGAATTTTTCTGCGGCATTGGAGGGTATGCCTGCAAAATAACGCGAAGCCCAATACTTAGCCAGACTCATGCTGTGTCTGAGGAGGGCATTTCTAATAGGGAGTCATAACGCGGTGACCGGAACAGTAACTGGGAAAGCCCAAGACTTATTGTCGGTCTGAGATGCCAGATGAGCCCGTAGTAGTGAGTAAGGCTTGACCTGTGAAAGCCAGTAATGGTGTGGAGGACAAAACCAAGCGGACTATCAACACTGTGTTTGAGGGGATCAATTTAGTCAAAAGCTTTAATTGATTGCGCAGCGGGGATGCATGCTTTAAAACTGTAATGAGTGAATTATACCATTCCTTCTTGATATGTGATCAACTCAGAAGGTGCTGGTAAGTTCATAGCAAAGCGTAACGTCAAAGGAATGCTGGTTGCCTTCATAGACGTTACAAAAACGTCGTGAATGTTTTTATTTACCACATCCATGTGGCTCACCTGCTTCGCAGGCCAGCTGAAGCTGTTGTGATTTGTTCCAACAAATCTTGTTGAACGTCCCAAAGACTGCCCTGAAAATCTGGAGCGCAGGGATGCGCACAATATAATGCAGCTAGGGAGCTTACCAGTCCTTCCCTAAGGGCGATGCTAAATTTGCTTTCGCTTTATCAGTAGAGCGGGAAAATTCACACCCCTGTTAAGCAAATATGATCGATCGCTGAGTGAGTAGATATTAAGGTGGATTGGTATTATTCATTTCATAGATACACAAACTGTCTGATCAACAGGAGACGTAGATTTGGTGCATTAGGAATAGTGTTACTGATGAAAATGCTCGTATACGGGAAGTATTTGTAGATAATTTTAGTAGATTACCTTTGAGCTCGAACGCCAAAACCTGCATTGAACGTTACCACCATGTCAGATTTGGATTATCCCCATATATTACAAGATGTTAGTTGTCATAATAATGTTGTGTCACAAATTAAAGTGATATGAAGTATACAGGAGCCTTATACGAGGTCTGTAAGGTTCTGTGAGAGGGATGGGGGAGTAATGCCTCACCCCATTCAATAATGGGTAAGTTGTAATCCAGTCGCCACAATTTACGGTGATTTATCAGCGAATAATCTGTTCAAGGGTATGGGACTGACCAGGGGTAACAATTCTCCCCCGGGTAACCGCTGTTTCAACACACAACATCTTCTTGTAACCCTCATCTGTCATATCGGCCATGGCTTTGGCATTAGCCGCCCAGGGATTCCATACCACTATGGAGTCATGACCGCTTGAGAGTATGTCTGTGTTGCCTGCATCTTGCGCTATGCATAGTTCGTGTGGTGTCGCTAAATGCACCCGGTCGGTTTCAGTGTTGAATCGATATGGGTGGGGCGTATGGGCCAGGGCATAATTTTGCAGCTTGTCTTGGTAATCTCCCTCAAGCCCCTGTAATTCGCAGCGCGTTATATCATCTACCTTAAAATAGCTATGCAGTGCCCCGTTATAGGTAAAATCAAGCTGCCCAATATTGTGTGTGATCAGCTGTACACTCAGTTCGCGGCCCACTTTTACGACTAAAGTAAGTTGTGCCTGACCAGTAAATCCCTCACCACTGGCGTTTTGCGGTTGCAGATGTACAACGGTTTCTGTCTGTCTGTCCTGGCAATCAATAATATGCCAAGGCTGATTACGCACATAGCCGTGTGAAGGGTAGTTTGTATCTGCACTATGAGCACCGAACCAGGGCCAGCAAACAGGGATACCACCACGGATAGGATGTTTGGCATCTAAAATAGCCTTTTCGCTTAACCACAGTCGCGGGCGATGATCATGTTTGGGCATAAAACTTATCACGTGACCGCCATGCAAAGAAATCGTGCTATGAGCATGTTGATTATCGACAATTAACAGTTGTAAGCCTTCTTGATGAATAAGAGACGAGGAATCTGACAGTTGCATATTTTTCCTTGGGTGCAAAAAGGCGGTTATCTACAATAGATAACCGCCTTGAGAGCTTATTAGAATAGGGTCAACCAAGCTAGTGTAATCTGTATCTTACGCTATTTTGGTTACCTTCAGCTATTTGCTGATATGCGCGACCAAATCCAAAACCTTATTTGAATAACCAATTTCGTTGTCGTACCAGGATACCAGTTTAACAAAGGTATCTGTCAGGGCGATGCCTGCAGTAGCGTCGAATATAGAGGTGCGAGTATCACCAATAAAATCTTGGGATACGACTGCATCTTCGGTATAACCCATAATACCTTTTAGTTCACCTTCAGAGGCCGCTTTCATGACGGCACAGATTTGTGCGTAGGTGGCAGGCTTAGCCAGATTTACGGTTAAATCAACTACCGATACATCAGCGGTGGGGACGCGAAACGCCATACCGGTTAACTTACCGTTTAATTCTGGGATAACTTTACCCACAGCCTTAGCTGCACCTGTTGAGGATGGGATAATGTTTTGTGACGCACCCCGTCCACCACGCCAATCCTTATGAGAAGGTCCATCAACGGTTTTTTGGGTAGCCGTAGTGGCATGCACTGTGGTCATCAAACCATCAACGATACCGAAGTTTTCGTTCAGTACTTTGGCCAGAGGAGCCAGACAGTTAGTGGTACAAGAAGCGTTGGAGACAACCGCTTGTCCTGCGTAATCTTTATGATTAACACCCATAACAAACATAGGCGTGTCATCTTTGGATGGAGCACAGAGGACGACTTTTTTAGCACCTGCGATGATGTGTTTACGGGCAGTCTCATCGGTCAAAAACAAACCTGTTGCCTCAACTACTACCTCGGCCCCGATTTCGTTCCAAGCCAGGTTAGCCGGATCGCGCTGCGCGCTGACCCGAATAGTCTTACCGTTAACGATAAGTTGGCCCTCTTGAACCTCAACCGTTCCTTTAAATTGACCATGGGTTGAGTCATACTTGAGCATATATGCCATATATTCTGCATCTAGCAGGTCGTTAATGCCTACTACTTCGATATCGTCACGCTCACATGCAGCGCGAAAAACAAATCTACCTATGCGGCCAAAGCCGTTGATACCAATTTTTATAGCCATTACTAAATCCTCTGAGCTGTTTAAGCTGATCGTATTGTGAAATATAATTACAAAATTATGGACTAAATCGTCAAATAAGGCAAAATAAACCCTATTAAATGTTGTTTAATTACATTTTAACTTTATGCAAACGTATTCAACTTCGTCTGCCTTATACTTTGTTTAATAATAGATGATCGAAATACTGTTCAAAATTATAGGAATTAAACCTCAATGACTTCATCACTGATTGACCACCTAGTCGAATATCGTGGCATCGAGTCAAACTACACTGACGCCTGGGGCAATCCGGCCATCATAAACCCCAATACTAAGCGCAAATTGCTTGGTGTGATGGGTTACGAGGTCGATAACCAGGAACGGTTGGAGCAACAAGTGAAACAAAGCGCTGCCAGCAGTTGGTCGTCCCCACTGGATCCGGTGCAGGTGATGCTTGTCGATAATGTTGTGCAATTTACCTTGCGTTTACCTATCGAGCTTGTCGCTGATCAATACACTTGCCAAATTACCTATGAGAGTGGGGAAGTGTTGAGCCATTTATTTGAGCCACTGGATGGGCAGCTAATCGATGTAACTCATATTGATGAAGTGGAATTCCAGGAATATTTGATTATTGTTCCCGGTGATTTACCAATGGGCTACCACAATCTCGACCTGATCATCGATGATGAAACCCTCGCCACTATGCGCCTTATTGTAACGCCTAAAGTCTGTTATCAACCCAAGACCCTGGTAGAAGGGAATAAGGTATGGGGGTTAAGCGTACAGCTTTACTGCTTACGTAGTGAAAAAAACTGGGGAGTGGGGGACTTTTCTGATCTGGCTTACTTGATCAAGGAGGCGGCCCTAAATGGGGCTGATTTTGTTGGCCTCAACCCTATACATTCGTTGTACCCGGCTAATTCACAAGCATGCAGTCCCTATGGGCCTTCATCCCGTCGTTGGTTAAATTTTATCTATATCGATGTTACTGCCTTAGAGGGCTATCACACAGAGGTCGTGCAAACCCTGGTCAACAGTCATGAATTTCAAACAACGCTGGGGGTGGCCCGCAGTGCTGAATTGGTCGATTATGCAAATGTGATCCAGCTTAAACTCAGTGCCTTAGGCAAGGTCTTTGATTGTCAAAATAAGCAATACTTGTCTAAAAACACTAAGGTAAACAAAATTTTCAGAGCTTTCGTCGCGCAAGGGGGAGAAAGTCTTAAAACCCTCGCCGTATACGATGCCTTACAAGAACATTTGGCTGCAAAAGGCAAACCTTCCTGGGGATGGCCCGTTTTTCCTAAAGAATATGCTGATTTTCATCTACCTGGCGTGGCAAAATTTGCCAAAGAAAATGCTAAACGGGTTAAGTTTTTCTTGTGGCTACAATGGCAAGCAGCCTTGCAGCTGGAAAAAGCTAATCAGGTCGCAAAAGAGTACAAAATGAGCATTGGTCTTTACCGTGATTTGGCTGTGGGGGTTAGTGAAGGCAGTGCAGAAATTTGGGGTAATAAAGAATTGTATTGCACCCAAGCCAGTGTAGGCGCGCCACCAGATGTACTGGGTCCGCTTGGGCAAACATGGGGGTTGCCGCCTATGGATCCCATTATGTTATTTGAACAACAATACCAGCCCATTATTGATTTATTTAGTGCCAATATGCGAGCCACGGGGGCTTTGCGTATCGATCATGTGATGGCTTTGTTAAGGTTATGGTGGGTTACCAAGGGTGATACGGCCAAAGAAGGCGGCTATGTGTATTATCCTGTTGATGATCTGTTGGCCATATTGGCGTTGGAAAGCCACCGTAATCAGGCTATGGTGATAGGCGAAGATTTGGGTACAGTACCTGACGAAATTCGCAGTAAGTTGGCTGACAACGGTGTGTATTCCTATCGGGTATTCTTTTTCGAACAGGCTGAAGATGGCGGTTTTTTCTCACCTGAGCATTACCCCGTGCAATCTATGTCGACTCTGACCACTCATGATATGCCTACCCTTAGTGGTTTCTGGCATTGTTATGATTTGGAGCTGGGCAAAGAACTGGGCTTGTATCCTACTGAAGAAATTTTGTCTGTATTGTATAAAAGTCGCCATGATAACAAACAGGCTATTTTAGATACGCTTCATGGTCATCATTCTATTCCGGAATATATTGATAAGGAGGTGGATAACGTGGGCATGAGCAAAGAATTGAATTACGGCATGCAATTACACATGGCCTCTGGTTCGAGCGCACTTTTAAGTTTACAGTTAGAAGATTGGTTACAAATGGAAAAACCAGTTAATATTCCTGGTACGTTTAACGAATATCCCAATTGGCAACGGAAGTTAACCCGTAATTTGGAGCAAATTTTCAGTGATACTGATGTCAAAAATCTTGCTCTTGGGTTGACTGATGCACGACAAAAAGCCAAGCAATAATGCTGATCCGGGCGGTTCAAAAACTGAATCGTCCTCACCGTAAGGCGACAAAATGCAGTTAAGCAAACAATTACAGCAAGCAAAATGTACTTTTCCTTTTTCTCATCTAGGTCCTCATTTTACCAAGGACACCTTAACGATCACTGCCTGGATACCTAATGCGCTGTCCGTTGGGGTGATAGATCTTGCTACAGGAAAAAAAGTTGGACAGTTAGATAAAGTCAAGGGCAGTGACTTGTTTAGCGCTGATTTTAACCTTAAGGAATCGCTGTTAGCTTATGCTCTTGATGTCACCAACGCACAAAGTGAATATCGGATCATCGACCCTTATCAATTTCAGGAACAAGCCTACCACGGTGTGCATTTTGTCGAACACGACGCCGAAAATGTATACAACCAGCTGGGTGCTCAGTTAGTCAGCTTAGACCTTGGCTTACCTGATGCTATAATAGCAACACGCTTTAGTGTATTTGCGCCCAATGCCAGTGCTGTGTCGTTAATTGGCGATTTCAATTATTGGGACGGCTCCTGTATGCCGATGCAGAAAACTGATTCTGGTTATTGGGTATTAGTTGTGCCAGGTATTGAAGCTGGAGCCAAATATAAGTATCAAATCAAGGATTCTTCCGGCAATAATTTACCTCATAAGGCGGATCCGGTTGGTTTCTATGCAGAACAATACCCATCTCATGCTTCAATCGTCTACGATCATCAACAATACCAATGGCATGATCAGCAGTGGCAAGAGACGGTCAAGCAAGACAAATACAGTCAGGCCATGAGTATATATGAATTACATCTTGGCTCATGGAAGCGGCCGGATAGTGGTTCCACTGAACAATTTTTGACTTATCACGAGTTAGCCGAACAACTCATTCCCTATATTAAGGACATGGGTTACACCCATATTGAATTATTGCCCATTTCAGAATTTCCCTTTGATGGCTCATGGGGCTACCAGCCAGTTGGCTTGTTTTCACCTACCAGTCGTTTTGGCACCCCGGATGATTTCAAATATTTTGTCGATCAGTGCCATCAACACAATATAGGTGTCATTATCGATTGGGTACCGGCGCACTTTCCGGAAGACGGCCACGGCTTGGCCAGATTTGATGGCACCCATGTCTATGAATATGAAGATCCACGCAAAGGCTGGCATCCTGATTGGAATTCCTGCATTTATGATTTTGGCAAGGATACAGTTCGCCAGTTTTTAGTGGCCAATGCGTTATTCTGGTTAGATAAATACCATATAGATGGCTTGCGGGTCGATGCGGTTGCTTCGATGTTATATCTGGATTATTCCCGTGAAGATGGGGACTGGATACCCAATGTAGATGGCGGCAACCATAATTATGAATCTATCAGTTTATTGCAGTGGATGAACAAGGAAGTGTACGCCAAATATCCCTATGCCATGACCATAGCAGAAGAATCGACATCTTTTCCCAAAGTATCGCGGCCGGTATTTGAAGGTGGATTAGGCTTTGGTTTTAAATGGAATATGGGTTGGATGCACGATTCATTACATTATATTGCTAAAGATCCGTCCTATCGTCGTTACCATCACAATGAGATCACGTTTAGCATGGTCTATGCGTTTGACGAGAATTTTGTATTACCTATTTCCCATGACGAAGTCGTACATGGTAAAGGCTCAATGTTACGTAAAATGCCGGGAGATGAATGGCAGCAAGCCGCCAATTTACGTTGTTATGCCGCCTTTATGTATGGTCATCCAGGTAAGAAACTTAATTTTATGGGCAATGAAATCGGCCAGGTAGCAGAATGGAATCACGATAGTTCAGTGAACTGGCATCTGCTTCAGTTTGATAAACATCAGGGCATACAAAACTTGTATCGGGACTTGAATCATCTGTATCAGAATCATCCGGCATTACATGAATTGGACCACCAACCCAGCGGATTTGAATGGGTAGACCATGGAAATGCTGGTCAGAGCGTCTTGTCGATGTTGCGTAAATCACAAGGTGGCGCGCAAAAAATCTATATGATTAGTAATTTTACCCCTGTGTCCAGAACTGATTTTCGCCTCGGTGTGCAGGACAAAGGAGAATATCAAGTCATACTCAACACCGATGATAAAAAGTACTGGGGCAGCGGACTGGCGGATACGACTATCTTCCATGCTGATAAGACACCCTCTCATCATCAACATCACTCCATTAGTCTAACGTTGCCGCCCCTGGCGAGTGTGTTTATCTTGTTTAAGGGTTAATGGTGGGGAATTATCAAGTAACGACAGGTTCTTCTATTCGTCTAGGCTCCATACCGGATAGTCAAGGTTGTAATTTTGCGGTGCATTGTCCCAACGCCGAGACGGTTAGCTTGTGTTTTTTTGATCCCAATACTGAGGAGCAAGTGGCTGTTATCCCCATACCGGCGAAAACCGGTAAGATTTGGCATTGTTACGTACAAGGCGTTAAAGCCGGACAACTATATGGCTATCGCACCAGTGGTAAAAGCCAGTCCCATATGGGGCTGAATTTTGATGACAATAAGTTGCTTATTGATCCCTACGCCAAGGCGATTAACCGCCCTTTGGTATGGAATGCCAAACAGTACGCGGGGGACAGTCAGTTAATGATGGCTAAATCAGTGGTGGTTCAACATACGACTACTACTGAACGTCAGCCTAAACCCAATACTCCACTTGAAAAAACCATTCTTTACGAGGCCCATGTAAAGGGCCTAACCCAACTGCACCCTGATGTACCTGTGGAACATCGTGGTAAATTTTTGGGGCTGTGCCACCCTGAAGTTATTGAGCATTTGTTAGCTTTGGGTATCACTGCCGTGCAGCTTATGCCCGTTGCCGCCTTTATGCCAGAAGCCTATATTAGCCAAAAAGGATTAACCAACTACTGGGGCTATAATCCGATAAATTATTTTAGTCCCGATCCACGCTACGTAGTCGAGGACGGAATAAACGAATTCAGGACTATGGTCGATTGCTTGCATAGTGCCGGTATAGAAGTGATCCTGGATGTGGTGTTCAACCATACCGCTGAAGGTGGCTTGGACGGACCAATGCTGTCCTTTAAAGGCTTTGATAACTCATCCTTTTATCTGTTTGAACGCAATGAATATGGCGCAGTGGATTATCATAAGTTTGTCAATAATTCCGGCTGTGGCAATAGCGTAAATACAGCGTTTCCTTATGTGTTGAAAATGGTCATGGATGCCCTGCGCTACTGGGTACAGGATATGGGGGTAGACGGATTCAGGTTCGATTTAGCCGCCAGTTTGGGGCGCGATCCTTATGAGTTTTCTTCGTTGTCAGGTTTTTTTAGAACTATACGTCAGGATCCGGTATTAACGGAGATCAAATTAATTGCCGAACCCTGGGATATCGGACACGGTGGTTATCGACTCGGTCAGTTCCCATCAAATTGGTTGGAATGTAATGATAAATACAGGGATACGGTAAGAGAGTTTTGGCGGGGTGACAAAGGCACCACCAGTGATTTTGCCACCAGATTGCTCGGTTCCAGAGACGTATTTCCCAAAGAAAGCCGTTCTATTTTGACGTCAGTGAATAATGTGAGCTATCACGATGGCTTTTGTCTACAGGATTTGGTCAGTTACGCCGAGCGCCATAATGAGGCTAATGGAGAACAAAATCGCGATGGCCACGGGCATAATTTATCGGCTAATTATGGTGAGGAAGGACCCACAACCGATGTGAATATTTTAGCCATGCGTGAGCGTCAGAAGCGTAACCTGTTTAGTTCGTTACTGTTTTCCCAGGGCACGCCACATATCTTGGGGGGAGATGAATTAAGTCGTACTCAGCAGGGCAACAATAATGCCTATTGTCAGGACAACGAGATAAACTGGTTTGACTGGGAGTTAAACCAGAAAAAGCAGGATTTTTTAACCTTTTGCCAAAATATTATCAGCATTCGTAAAAACAGTGTGTTGCTTAGTCACTTGCAATTGCAGGACGATAATTATGATCTGGCGCATAATGTGGCAAAAATTTATTGGTATCGTCCTGACGGTGCGCGCACATTGCAGGATGATTGGCATGATCGTAATAACCAGGCGTTTGCAGTTGAGTTGCGAGGTGAAGAATCATCTACGGGTGAAACGACTGAACATTGGCTGTTGATATTTAATGCCAGCGATCACGAAGTGAAATTTAAAAGCCCTTCTTATGGCAAAGATCAGCAATGGGAGCTGCTGGTGGATACCCGTTATGGAAAACATAGCGAGCAGCCAAAAACCATAGTGACTACCAGCTATCAACAAGCCCATCATAGTTTTTGTTTATTTAGGGCTGTAAAGCAGGATAGTTAATGTCATTTACCAGACATCTATCAGGCACATGGAAGTGCGACTCATAAGCACAAAATCTGCACAGCTCATCCCGACATCACCTATAGCTTTATATTTAACAAATGTCTTATAGGATCGATACCCGTCTTTCTTAACGCTGCAACCTTGTTGGCTGCTCTCACTGCCTTGTAACACTTATACCAATCCACATTAATATCCACCGACTCAGCGATCGATAATATTTGCTTAGCCGGGGTGTGAACTTTCCGAGTCTACTGATAAAGCGTAAGCAAATTTAGCATCGCCCTTGGGGAAAGTGTGGAAATCTTCATCGCTGCATTGTAACGTCTATGAAGGCAACTCGTATTGCTTCGACGTTACACTTTGCTATGAAACTTGCCAGCGCCTTGTGAGTTGATCATATATCAAGGAGCAATGGTATGAGTATTATGTGGTTGAGTTTTTTTGCCGCCTGCAACGCCAATGGTTTTGGGTATAAAGTCAGTTTTTTAGCTAATCCGTCTTTCTCTGTGATCTCAGCACCCTGTGTGGTGAAAAGTTTTTTTTGCCGTCTGGCTGGCACTGCAATCCCTTTGGTAGGGCTAATTGATGCACTGTACATGCAATTTTAAGCCGTTTGGGTATAATCCCGCATCATTAAATAATATTGGTTTTTACTAGGACGTCTTAATGGCTAACGCTGAAGTACTGTGTGATATAGGGTTTATAGGATTAGGAGTGATGGGGAAGAATTTGACATTAAATCTTGCCGATAATGGATATCAAATAGCTTGCTACGATTTGGACCAAAGAAAAATCGACGATTTATTAAGCCAGGATCAGGGTGAACGTGGCGCAAAAGCACCACGAGTGATCCCTTGTGACTCTTTTTCCCACATGCTTAAGCAAACCCAGTCCCCCAGGCTGATTATTTTATCCATTCCAGCAGGGGATCCCGTGGTACAAGTGTGTGATCAGCTCATCGAAGCGGGTATTGACTCAAACGATATTATCGTGGATACAGGCAACAGTTTATGGACAGATTCCATTGCCCGTGAAGCCCATTATCGCGGTAAATTCATTTTCTTTTCTACTGCTATTTCCGGTGGTGAAGTAGGAGCCAGATTCGGTCCTTCTTTGATGCCATCTGGTGACCGCCAAGCCTGGGAGCGTATAGAGCCTGTGTGGCATGCGGTGGCAGCCAAAGTGGATGCCAAAAGCGGTAAACCGATAGAAACATTTACGCCCGGTGAACCGGTGCTGGAAGGCGAATCTTGCTCGACTTATATTGGTCCGATTGGTTCGGGGCATTATGTGAAGATGGTCCATAACGGCATTGAATACGCTGATATGCAATTGATCTGTGAGGCTTATCAGATAATGCGCCAGGCACTGCATATGAGCCCGGCCGAGATAGCTGTTATTTTCAGGCAGTGGAATAAAGGTGAGCTAAATAGCTATTTGATCGAAATTAGCGCCGAAGTACTGGACGAAATAGATGCAGAAACAGGCTTGCCTATCGTCGATGTGATCATGGATAAAGCCGGACAAAAGGGTACAGGACTGTGGACGGCGGTGGCAGCTTTACAAGTAGGTAGCCCCGCGCAAACCATTGCCCAGGCTGTATTCGCCAGAAGTCTGTCAAGCCTGAAAAAAGAGCGGGTGGTGGCCAGTAAGATATTAAGCGGCCCCACGCCGGCAATTTTATCTGATGAGCAAAAACAGCTGGCCATTGACGCTCTGCACGATGCGTTATATTGCTCTAAAATATGTGCTTATGCCCAGGGCTTTCAAATGATGCAAATGGCATCAATTGAGCAAAAATGGCAATTGGATTTTGCTGGTATAGCCAAGATTTGGCGAGCTGGCTGTATTATTCGTGCTGCGTTTTTACAATCCATTACCAGTGCTTACCAGCAAGACCAACAATTAACTAATTTACTTCTGAATCCATTTTTCTCAGACAAAATTAATCGTTACCAGGATCATTGGCGTCAAGCGATTGCCAGTGCCACATTGAATGGTATTCCCTCACCAGCGATGTCATCTGCTTTGAACTATTATGATGCTTACAGAGCTGAAACATCGGCGGCCAGTTTGTTACAGGGCCAGCGAGATTTTTTTGGTGCCCATACATTCGAACGGGTGGATAAGTCAGAAGGAGAAAAGTATCATATCGAGTGGAGTTTACCCGGTCGTCCGCAAGCTAAAATAATATAGGGTGGATATATACCCCTTGAGTCTGCCGCTTTATTGACTGCGGTTACTCACCCCCAAGCACTTGCTACCTTTACTCCAGCAACCTCAAAATAAAGAGGTCAGCAGGAATTGAAATCGTCAAATACAAGGCATTTGTGTTGTGGCACAGCCTTCGTATGCCAATACAAATAAGGCCGTAGTGGGGGATTTGTAACCTGCCACAAGGCAACTTAGGCAGAAAACCAGTGCGACGTTACAACACTTAAAAGGGGAAGGCCATTTTCTGCGTGTTGTGCCTTGTCCTGACTTTCCGCCTAAAATCTGAACCGGTATTTTGAAGTCACTTGGGTATATACCCGTTTCCTTTGAAGCTGCAGCGTCGTTGTCTGCTCTGACTCACCACAATCACTTAGACCATTTAAACTTATGGGGCTGAGTGCCTTGCCGCCTGTCGAGGCAATAGCTTTGTATATCTATTCTCGTTTTTCAGCTAATCGTCTTTTTCTGTGATCTCTGAGGTTTCTGTGCACTCTGTGGTAAAACGTTTTTTTGTCGCCTGGCAGCATTTAAATGGCTTTGTGTATAGTAGCGAAAAAGGTTGTCCCCGCATCTGACGGTAAACGTTATGGTGTCAATTTCAAGTGGCTACCATTTACGAAAAAAGACAAATAGTGGTGTGCCAGAGACGAAATAGGCAGATTGTGTGGCAAATTGAGCAAAAAAGTGATTTATTTTGTGAAAGTTTGTTTCACTATTTGCTTACTTTTTGAGCTACTTAGATTCCTTAAATTCTCCGTTGCAGATTTGAGAAATGTAGTATTTGGCGATTTCTCCCAACTTTTTACCTGATCCGTTGTTTGAGCCTGGGGACTATCTACTTTAAATTAATTTTAGTGACGGTAAAGTTATTATTCGTATAACCACAAATGTAAGCATCCCTAACATTATCCTGTTGCATGGTGATAGTACTGAGGCTACTGAAAGTTTCACTCTCCATTTTTGCGTCTGCAATCGTCAGTTCTATAGCCTTGTATAGGGCCTGTTTGACTTTTTCCTGATTAAACGCCACATAATAGGATGTTAACTTTTTGTCAGCGGGCTGTATTACGTTTATTTTGCACCTTGAATAACACATATTTTTGCATTGCGTATTTATCCCCAAACCTGACCAGTGGTATAGCAATAGATGGGGAGGTAGATAGGCGCTGGGTGTTGTGTGCTAGTCGTTTTAACCGGTTTTTGAGCCACGACCGAGCTTGCATTTGTCTGGTCTGTTTGTCATTTTCGGTAATGTGTATAATTTTTGTGGCATTAGCCATTCATATATTGTGAGTCTCAAAATCCTCTGGCAATTCATAATCCAGTCACTCACTGGGATCGTTTGATACTGATAACGATGTTTGAATAAATGGTTTTTTTGGGCCTGACACTAGTCGTCCGGATTAGGATCATAACGGCATTGCTGCTGTTTTTTATCAATCTTACAGGCAGTCATGGGTGACAACGAATCATAGCCGCACAGCATGGCTATAAAAGTAAAAAAAGCCATAGAACATATAAATTCTATTGTAGTTAAATTACTAATATATCCGCTATTTTTACCACTAAATGCCTGAAACAGTAAATTTTCAACAATTTGGCGAGCGTACCAGCTTTGATTAGAATATCGAAAAATTCTGCTGGATCCAAACAATCTCGTCACTTTTTCTGACTCAACCCCCTGATATAAGAGTTTACATAGATTATGAATGAACAGTCTGAACAAGCACTGCTAGCTAGTTGGCAAGAAAGACAAGAGTATGCGGAGCGAATGCTGCCTCTGTTAGGCAATCTGTATCGCAACAAAGCAGTAGAAGTATCGATTTACGGTAGATCGCTACTGGGTGCAAGTACGATTGATATTATTAAGGCGCACCGTACGGTCAGATTAAAAGAAGGTGACAAATTACGTTTACGGGAAAGTTGGCCCTTACTTGAACAGCTCAGTAAACTAACGTTGGCTCCGGCTAACGTGGATTTGGGAAAATTGGCTTATGCCTTTCATTACCAGCCGCAGCATAAAGGTAAGAGTATTGAGCAATACTTGCGTGAAGAATTAGTGGATATAGTCGATGTCCAGGATGAGCATCCCGCTCAGGATGTGGTGTTATATGGTTTTGGACGCATCGGTCGCCTGTTAGCGAGATTGTTAATTGAGCGCCAGGGGAAAACGAACAAGCTTAGACTCAAAGCCATAGTGGTTCGTGGTGGCAAAGAAGGTGACTTGGAAAAGCGCGCCAGTTTATTACGTCGGGATTCGGTACATGGACCCTTTAATGGCAGTATTACGGTAGATAAAGAGCGTAATGCAATCAAAGCCAATGGTTCTTATATCCAGGTCATTTACGCTAATTCACCCCAAGACGTAGATTATACTCAATTCGGTATCAATAATGCCATAGTCATTGATAACACCGGCATGTGGCGTGATGAAGAAGGGCTGGGTCAGCATTTATCCTCAAATGGCGTCAAAAAGGTATTATTGACCGCTCCGGGCAAAGGAAAAATTAAAAATATCGTGCATGGCGTCAATCATCAGGATATTCACCCACAAGACAATATATTGTCGGCAGCCAGCTGCACTACCAACGCCATAACACCTGTGCTGAAGGTGCTGGATGAGGCATATGGTATCAACAGTGGCCATGTGGAGACAATACATTCGTTTACCAATGATCAAAATCTTATCGATAATTTTCATAAGGCTGATCGTCGCGGGCGCAGCGCAGCACTGAATATGGTGATCACCGAAACCGGGGCGGCCGAAGCAGTAGCCAAAGCCTATCCGGGATTAGAAGGTAAATTAACCGGCAGTTCAATACGGGTTCCTACACCGAATGTGTCATTAGCGATTTTGAATCTGCATCTGAAGCAGGTCACTGATAAAGTGACAGTCAATGAGTTCTTGCGTGAAATATCCTTGTTTTCACCCTTGCAGCATCAGGTGGATTTTACGGCGTCCAAAGAAATAGTATCCACAGATCTGGTTGGCTCCAGGGCGTCTTCCGTCGTCGATTCGCAGGCGACTATCGTGGCCGGAGATCGGGCTACTTTGTATGTATGGTATGACAATGAATTTGGTTACAGTTGCCAAGTGTTAAAGGTTTTACAGGACATGGCTGGTTTACGTTATCCGAGCTTGCCTTTGAGCAAGTAGTTATTCGTAGTCAGTGTTTTGACGTTAAGTCTAACGCTAGCTTCGGGATATCCATTTCATTAAATAACTATTTACCCACAACGAGCACAACGGTTGTTAAGCAAGGCGTCGTTGTGCACCCATAATGTTTCCCTTGGGTATATGGCCTCATATTTATTCCTGCTTCGTCAAATGATAAAATGGGTAATTTATTTGAGTTCCCCCTCGTCCGTTGGATAAAACTAATTAACAGAGGGGCTCAGGTAAATTTACAAAAAAATAACCACGAAAAGCCCAGCAGGTTTGGTTTTATGTCATCATACTGTGCTAAATTGTTGACGGAAAAATTATGACGGGAAATAATAGTGAGAATTAGCAGCAATTTTGACGGCGGTAACATTCAGGTTATTCACGCAGAAAATGAAACCGACATTCAATTATCAATTCAAAAAGACAATCAATCAGATTTTTTTCAGTGGTTCTACTTTAAGCTTGATTCGACATCCTTGATGGCACATAAGCTGACGATTACTGATTTGCAAAATTCGGCCTATCCAGACGGTTGGCAAAATTATCAAGCCGTTGCCTCTTATGACAGACAAGAATGGTTCAGGGTGGATACCCATTTCGATGGCGACAACCTGATTATTCAACATACTCCTGAACAGGAACACATCTATTTTGCTTACTTTGCTCCTTTTAGTTATGAAAGACACCTGAGTCTATTGGCCTGGGCGCAAGGTTCGTTAGATTGTAAACAGGTATTTTTAGGCAATACCCTAGATGATAGGGACATGTCGATGTTACAAATTGGCCAACCTGGCGAACATAAAAAATCTATTTGGATCACAGCCCGTCAGCACCCAGGTGAAACTATGGCGGAATGGATGGTCGAGGGACTACTGGAACGCTTGCTCGATGAAAACGATGGTCTGGCACGACTATTGCTTAAAAAGGCTGTATTCTATGTGGTGCCAAATATGAATCCAGATGGTGCTGTGCGTGGGCACTTGCGCACCAATGCCAGAGGGGTTAACTTGAATCGGGAGTGGGTCCAGCCTAGTATGGAAAACAGCCCCGAAGTGTATTTGGTGAAGCAAGAAATGCAGCAAACTGGGGTGGATTTATTTCTTGATATACACGGCGATGAAGCATTGCCCTATAATTTTGTTGCTGGCTGCGAAGGTAACCCCAACTATAATGGGCGCTTGGCCCAACTTGAGGGCGATTTTAAGCGCGCCCTGCTTGTTGCCAGCCCTGAATTTCAAGATACTCATGGTTACGACAAAGATGAGTCTGGCCAGGCCAATATGACTGTGGCGACCAATGCTGTGGGTCACCAGTTCGATTGTCTGGCTTACACCTTAGAAATGCCGTTTAAAGATAATATTGAGTTGCCCGATCCAGATTACGGTTGGTCACCTGCGCGCAGCAAGCAATTAGGGGATGATATGCTGGTGGCCATACGCGCTGTGGTTGATAATCTACGCTAGATTTTGATGACAATTGAATATTCCAATTTACAATAAAAAAGCAATAATAATAAAACAATAAAGTTAAGGGGATTACAGTGGAAATTTTTCACGATCTATTAAAGTTACTTGATGGGGTATTGGGAGGCGCTTTTTGGTTTCCATATGTGTTACTTGGTACCGGTCTGTTTTTTACCATCTATCTAAAGTTTCCACAGGTACGGTATTTTAAACATGCTTGGCAAGTGGTAACCGGAAAGTACGATAAACCAGACTCACCTGGCGACACGAGTCACTTTCGTGCTTTAACCACAGCCTTATCAGGCACAGTGGGTACAGGAAATATAGGTGGAGTAGCATTTGCTATCTTTTTAGGTGGACCTGCCGCCCTGTTTTGGATGTGGGCAACGGCATTTTTTGGTATGACCACTAAGTTTGTCGAAGTTACCTTGTCCCATAAGTACCGGGTTAAAACAGCAGATGGCACTATGGCGGGTGGCCCCATGTACTATATGGACCGACGCTTAAATATGAAATGGTTGGCAGTTGCCTTCGCCATAGCGACGGTTATCAGTTCCTTTGGTACTGGCAACTTGCCACAAAGTAACGGCATTGCCACCAGTTTAGAGTCTACCTTTGGCTTCAATCCCATGATAGTCGGTGGCATATTAGCGGTGTTGTTGGCTATGGTTATTCTGGGTGGTATTACCCGTATTGCTGCCGTCACCTCAAAAATTGTACCCCTGATGGCCGTCATTTATGTCGTCGGTGCGTTTGCGGTGATATTCTACAACCTTGAAAACATCGGTCCCGCTTTTGCTTCAGTATTTTCTGATATGTTTACCGGTTCAGCGGCAACCGGAGGATTTTTGGGCGCGACCATTGCCTATGCTTTTAATAAAGGGGTGAATCGCGGATTATTTTCTAATGAAGCCGGGCAGGGCTCAGCACCTATTGCTCACGCGGCGGCTAAAACCGATGAGCCGGTGTCAGAGGGCATGGTTTCAATACTTGAACCTTTCATTGATACCATTATCATTTGTACCTTAACCGGTTTGGTTATTTTATCTTCCGGGGTGTGGAAAGAAAAACATCAGAACGTGTTTGACCGGGCAGATATGCATATACTGGCGGGTAATTACTCAGAAGCGAATGAAAAAGACCGGCAACAACTGTTTGCCTATATCAACAAAGTAGACACACACGATGTGAAGGACTACACAGGGGAAATACAAGTCATTAATGGTAAAGCCTCGAATTCTGGCTTCACAATCATTAATGCCCGTTCATTTGCCGATGAGGTTATCTTTTCTGTTGGTGGTGAGGGTGACTTGTTTTCCGGCAGCTTGCGGGTGCAAGAGGGTAGCTTGATTAAAGACAGTATTGTGGTGTCAGGTAAATCACTTATTCACTCGGCAAGTTTAACGGCCCTCGCGTTTACCAAAGGTTTCTTTGGGGAATCGGGTAAATATATAGTGTCGGTGGGGTTATTATTATTTGCCTTTTCTACCGCTATTGCCTGGTCTTATTATGGCGATAGGGCGATGACGTATTTATTAGGGCCCCGTTCGGTGATGCCGTATCGTGTTGTATATGTATTTGCGTTTTTCTGGGCAGCGGTATCAGATACTACCCTAGTATGGACGTTGTCGGCGGTTGCCATTGTAGTGATGACATTACCTAACTTGTTAGGTATATTCCTACTACGTAAAGAAATGAAAGAATCAGTAGCCCAGTACTGGGTTGATTTCAAGAAAGAGCACGATTCCTAGTATTAGCTAACAATAAAAGCGCGGTTCAAACCGCGCTTTTTTGATCTGTTATCTACTTGTTTGTAACGTTTTGGAGTGAAAAATGGCATTAGTTGATTGCCCATCTTGTAATAAAAAAATCTCGGACAAATCCCCATCATGCACACACTGCGGTTTTAGTGTGGGTGAAGCGAGCAGTGAAGATCTTTCACGGAAACAAAATTTACAAACCCATCTTAAATCCCAGAAATTGCAAACGCAGTCGATGATCGCTATGTTGATGTTTGTTGCCGGTTTTGGCTTTATGTACTGGGGGGGAGCACTTCCTAGTGATTTACAGTACAATATTGCTGTAGGTAGCGCAGTGATCGGATTTGTGTGGTATATCGTAAACCGAATTAGATTAGTCTTTGTAAAGAAATCCAATTGATGAACGCTGAAAACTTAGTTAGATCTATGACCCCGGATATTTATCAAAAATTGTCCCAGGCGATTGAAACCGGAAAATGGCTGGATGGTCAACCCCTTACTGAGATGCAGAGAGAGACTACCCTGCAAGCAGTGATGCTTTACCAGGCCAAAGTACTCAAATCAGATCAGCATATGACTGTGGGTACCAACGGTCAGATAGTGCACAAAAGTCGTCAACAGTTTAAACAAGAATTTAAACAAGAACTTACAGAAGAAAATACTATTGCGCGGTTTACCCAACATGATATTTAAGCGTCTATTTCGCGCCAAACACCTCGATCCTGATCCCCAAGTCCGTATAACGGCCATTAGCAAACTCGATTGTGGTATCCCTGAAAAAAAATCTATTTTGCATGAATTAGCTTTTAACGATGGCGATGTCAATGTCAATTTGGCAGCTCTGACCAAGTTGGACAGTTTCGCCTTATGGTACAAAATGGCGGGTATCACTAAAAATGAGCGGATCAGTAAAAAGGCTCGTCAGATGGTCGATCATGTTTTGTTTAGTGATGATGATGACAGGATGAGCGCAGTACAAAAACGCCAATTTGTCCTTGAATGCAAGGATATCAAACTATTGGAGAAACTATTACCACAGGCTTGGTTACAGGCAGACCCCGAGGTGGTAGAACGTACACTTAGTGTTATTGCAAAACCCCATTTGGCTTTATCTACTTTGCTTTTGTCAGATAATGAAATGTTACAATTAGCGTTACTAAAATTTGCTGATAACGAAGCGGCCTTACAAAAAATTGTCAAGAAAGTGGCCTCACCAAAGGTCAGAGCCCTGGCGGTGGATGAACTCGCCAAACTGCAGTTCAGTAAAACTCAACCTATTGAGGTAGAGAAAAAAACCCGCTTGGTGCTGTCACGTCTGCTGGCATTTACAGACAGCAAAGACTATGTACAACTCAGTGCAAGTCGAGAAGTGTTGTTGAAAGATTATACTGTACTTGAAAGTCAGTTTTTTTGCCTGACGGCGCTTAAGCAGCAAGAGTTCAGAGGCAAATTCACTGAGATTAATAGCAAACTCGAGGCGCTGCTGGCACAGATGGCACCCCTGTGGCAAGCCGCTCAAGATCAGCTAGCGTTAACGGAAAAAGTAGAACAGGTCAGTGCGGACGCCCAAGCTTTATTGGTGTGGTTGGCAGG
>JBKEFM010000036.1:0-27854 GCA_046709505.1 Paraglaciecola sp.
GGAACCACTGCAACTGTTGGTGCTAGTGCCATAATCGATGGCAGTATTGTAGCCGGAACTACCGCAACCTTTGATACACTTGTTGAGGTAACCGGCGATGTTTTAGCTGGAACCACAGTAACAGTCGGTGCTGGTTCAATTTTTCATGGTGATGTTGATGCTGGAACGACTACGACCATAGGTGCTGGAGTCCAAATTGATGGGATCCTGACGGCGAATTCTTTGTTGGTCCCCCCCCCTCCGCTATTAGTAACCAATCAAGAAGTATTAATTACGTCGATGCAATTAGCACTGAAGGAGTTGGGAGCAGGAACTGAGCTTGTTTCAATTACTTTTGGAGTCAATAATGAAACCCTTGAAGCTGGCACCTACAGTACGCTAGATTATTTGACAATTACGGGTGGGAAAACCCTCACACTCGATGGAAAAGGTGTGGATGGCACATGGATTTTTAATATTGCTAACTACCTCAGTTTTGCTATTGATGCAAAGGTAATATTGTTAAACGTAACCGATAACAGCACTATAATCTGGAATGTACTGGGCGACAAACCGGGCGCAGCTGGTTATACACAACTGGGCGCAGGCGCCGAAACCACTGGATTTATTCTTGCTAAGGGTTTCGTTCAGACAGGTGCCAATACGGTTATAGAGGGTATTGCGAATGATTGCGGGGGGGCTTATTCAGCGACCAATTTCATCGAGTTTGGTGCAGATAGCGTAATCGGACAGACAGGTTGCACTAACGGAATGGCCGCGTCGATCACACAAGCAATCGCTGACGCACCCCCTGTAGCAACCCTTGATTTTGGTGATGCACCCGCCTCATACGGTAGCCTTCTTATTGATAATGGTCCTCGCCATGATACAGAAAATAATGCCATTTTTATGGGATCTGGTGTCGACGCCGAATTTGATAGTTATTCATTCCCTCTCAGTGATGACGTAACAGATGACAATGACGATGAAGACGGTGTGGCTTTTGTCACAGGTCTCGAAGTGGGTAATTCAGCACTACTGGAACTTATTGCATCAGCGCCAGCTTTTGTTGATGCATGGATAGATTTTGACGGAAATGGTGTATTTGGAGCGGATGAAAAAATTGCTGATACCCAAGCTGTAATACAAGGCAACAACACGATCCCTTATGACGTCCCTGAATGGGCTGAAGCAGGCAACACATGGGCTCGTTTTAGACTCAGTAGTACCGGTGGGTTAGAGTCAACGGGGGATTTCAGTGATGGTGAGGTTGAAGATCATCAGGTTGATATTACAGAGCTTAATGTCAGCATACAGTATTATCCTAGCGCTTCTGAGTGGGCAACCATTGCCTTTGAAGATAACTGGCCATCAATAGGTGATTATGATTTTAATGACTTAGTCATGAATTATCGTATCAGTGAATATAGACTCAATGGTGATGTTATCCGCGTTAAATTAGAGGGCCAAATAGCTGCAGTTGGCGCGTTGTATCACAATGGTTTTGCGTTTCATTTACCCGGTGTTCTGCGAAGTGCTATTGATGAAAATGCTATCCGCTACACCATCAATGATGTACCACAAATCACCTCGCCTTTAGAATCAGGACGTGATAAGGCGATAGCGATTGTGACTGATGATGTATGGGACTTCGTCAGTGTTGGTGAAAACTGTAACTATCACAGAACTGAACCGGGTTGTGGCTCTGACATTCAAATGCAGTTTTCAATGACCTTACCCATGACTAATGCTATTGCCAATCAACTGATGCCTGAGTTCCCTTACGACCCATTTTTATTTGCGACTGAGGGTTATGACCATAGTTTAGCATTTGGTCTGCCTCCTGGTAGAGCGTATGAAATACATTTACCCGATAAAGCCCCTACAGAAGGGTTTAGAGAAGACTTTTTTGGTCGTAGAGAAGATAGAAGTGATCCAGGAAATGGGCGTTACTTTGTAAGTGAAAATGGTATGCCGTGGGCAATCAATGTGGGAGTTGAATGGCAATATCCACTGGAATATATGGATGTAATTTATGCGTATCCCTCATTTGCTAGTTTCATTGCCAATCAAGGTCTTGTGGATGCCGACTGGTACATAGTCGAAAATGCCAACATAAATAATATTTTTTCTAATTAAAGAGGTGACGTATGAATAAGCTATACAGTTTTGTTTTATTGAGCACTTTGTTAACTGCGTGTGGAGGAGGCGGCGGATCAGAAAGTATTGCAGTAGTACCAGTGGCAGCTGATATTCCGCCAAGCAATATTTTGCCCGATCCAATTGAAATTCAACCAGCTGTAACTGAATTTATCTTGCAAGAGAATAAACCCATGGAGACTGGCGCTATTGTAGAAAGTGCAGCACAATCTAGTCACGACATAATTGTACCATATGGTTTTGCACTGAAAAGTGAGCGAACGTTTAATCTACAGATTACGCGTTCCGAAGATGATAATCAGGCAGCCTATTTATCGATATGCAGTGATTATCAGCAGCATAACGATGGAAGCTATAGCATTAATTATGATAGCTGCTTACTGAGAACGTCGTTGAATGATAACTATTACGAGGCTGTCATTACCATTACCAATAATACAGCAGGTTTAGTCGCTGCAATGTGGTTTATGGATGAGGATAAAGAGCCCATCATCATTGATTGGCTTTTTTAATCATTGTTTTATGAATAATAGATAATAAGTTAGTTAATAAATTTTCAAATTTCACTAATAAGTGCATAACGTAAACAGGTAAAAAAACGGTCAGCCTATATTCAACTGACCGTTTTTCCTACCTAATCCAGTTAAGGCCAGATCCCAGCAATAAGTGACACACGCTTTCCCGTTATAAATTCATATGACGAGCAAACTCCCCCCATTATCAAACGTGATACTCAGGCAATGTGACACAAATGGCTTAAGTAGCCCATTGATAGCGTCTGTTACCGCTTGCTTGGTCTTATTCTTCACTCGGCGGTCAAGAGCAGCTTTGACACACGTTCAACCAGGGTGACCAGATAACCATCTTGCCCATAAACTGTATCTGCTTCCCAGTGGCCGACTTCTTGTTTGTCATCTACGCTACTTGGTCGCTCACTAATATCCACACGGTTAGGGATTAGCCTGGCCCCGCGCTGGCTTTTGTGCCTTTGCGGTACTTTTTACCCTTGCGAGCCAGTAAGTGTTGCCAGCCTGGTCGCGCCACCAAGCTATATATCGTTGTACGTGACACTTTATGTGGGTACTTTTCATTTTCCATTCGTCTGCTAATTTGCTCTGGGCTGAACCGATTGTTGATGTGCGGTATGAGCACAATAGATACGCCCTTCAAAACGACTCAATTCATTGGAAACCGTCTTATTGCTTCGCCCTAATTGTATGGCTATCGAGCGTGCCGAATCATCCAGTTTACACAGCGCCTCAATCTGGTAACTTTCAGGTTGAGTCAGTTGCTTGTAAGAGGTTGTTATCATTATAACCTTGGCTAATTGTGTGAGAGCTTGAAGCTTAAAGTAACTGACTCTCTTTTTTAGTCATGCTTTTTTGGCGACGCTCATTAAGTCTGACGGTGTTTTGAACGAAAATAGGTTCAGAATTTAACATATCGACTTTAGGGTCGGAATATTGGATATACCAAAACCATTGGCGTCGCAATCAGGTTGTAAAGCAACCCAGCCCCATAAGCTCAGTGCGTAGTACGAAGTGCAACGATTTTGGCCACAGAGGTGATTAGAGCAGCCAATAATGGTGCAGTTGCAAGGGAGACAGATATACAACTGACCTATGAACCACGATGTCAAATTATGCTTGTTAAATAAAACAGGTACACGCTTATCAGTTCAGTGTAAAGCCATTAAAATCACGACAAGTCTCATTGGGGTGAGTGAGTCAAAACTTGATCACAATAGCGTCCAGAGCGAATGTTTGACTGACTTGGAGAAGGATCGTGTATGGCGATTTGACGGTGTTAGTAGGCCCTTGGTGAACGATTATACCTGCATCTGAAGCAGATTTTTTGTGTTGGGAAAAAAGAAATTTTTCATTCGAAAATTTGTTGAAGCCAACCCCATAGTCCCAGTGAAAATCCTTCAAATATATTGATTCCTAAAGCTGATTTAAGGATATACAGCGCCAACAATCCAAACACGATACTGAATAAAAAAAATAAACTGGTTAAAAATAAAACAGTCATTAGCGTGATAGACTTTTCACTGCGTGTCAAAGCGCGAATGTTGCGGCCCATCAATAAAACAAAATATATCCGAGATGGACAGAATGGCATGGGTATAGTGCCGCGAAAGTCGACTTTGTGCTTACGATAGCCACCATTACCAACCGCGACTTTAAGGTGGGTTAATTGCTTGTCAGTAAGGGATAAAGCCGTTTCATCAGGAAGGCGATTCAATAGATTCATCACATCAGGGTCGTTACGGATAGATGTGATTTTTTTCAATTAAATTTCCTTTAGGTTTACCGGGATTTGTCTTTGTGGCAGGCATCTCATGGCCAGTGTTTCCAAACTAATATACAGTGAACGGGGTAATAAGGATAATAATGCACAAACATAGGTCACTATTGTTCGTTTGGGTTCTTCAAATAGAATCTGTGGTTGTTCAAATAATGCTCGGTGGATAAACTTTATTGCCTGATAGCTGTCTCCTGAGCGAATGGCTCGACGAGCCAGATATCTCAATTGGTATGCTCTTGCCAAGGGCAATAGTCGCTTGAATAATGGGATGTTAGTTTGTTCATTTTTACTCATGGCTATAGTCCAGCTTGCAAACTGATTTTTTAGATTTGCTGACAAACCACTGTCATTTATTCGATAGTAAGTTAACGGTTCGGGTATCCCTTCAAACTTCCACTTATTTAATAATGCCATGCGGACCCAAAGCTCAATGTCTTCTGATTGTCTCAGTGTTTCGTCAAAATAATATTTTCGGTCTTGTGCTTGATGGGTAGTTGAAATCTCTACTAACAGTCTTTTCCGAATGACAGGTGCAGAACCATTACCGATTGGATTACGACATAAAATATCTCTAAAGCTGATCCCTGTTAGTTTAGGATATTGACCCATACCCATCATGTTTCCGTTCTCATCGATAAACACTGAAGGACAATAACTCACCCCAACGTCAGAGTTGCTATTGAGATGTAACACATGTTTTGCTAGCTTTTCATCGGCCCAACAATCATCTGAATCCAGCAGTGCAATATAAATACCCTTTGCCGCTTGAATACCCGTGTTTCGGGCTCCAGCTAAACCACGATTTTTTTGTGATATGACTCTTATGCGACTATCTGTATATTGTTTAAGGATAGCGAGCGTATTGTCAGTGCAACCATCATCGACACATATAACCTCAAAGTTTTTAAAGGTTTGCGCTAATACTGACGCGATGCATTTTTCTATATACTTTTCTACATTGAACATAGGGATAACGACAGTAACAATAGGTAAGGATAGTTTATTCATTTAAATGACTCCTGAAGGTCAAAAATTTAATGATTGAAATCCGATGCAAAACACAGCGCTGAATGAGCAGGGCCAAAAGGCATACTCCGCTCATTAACAACACACTGAGGGCAAACTCCACTGGTGTTTTTGCATGGAATAAAAATAGTCCAATAGCACTGATTAATAAACAAAAGAGGCGAACGTACATTTCGTCTTGATACTCGGCTTTTGCCCGTAAGAAATTGCAATGGGTATCTATGAAAATAGCCGGTAAAGCAGCGCAGCATAGAAAAGCGACGGTTGAATAGCTCTGTTGCCATTGTTGTTCAAATAAAATAGGAACATAAAATGGAACGGCTATAGCCTGTAAAACAAAAGTGAATGCAATCAAAGAGGTGAAGGCATATATTCTTAATGTGAAATTGGGCAAGGTTTTTTGCCGGTGCTTATCGCATAGATAGGGGTACAGACCGGAATTAAAGGCATTATTCAACGATTGGCTTAACCCCACCCCTGCACTTTTAGCAAAACTGTAAATACCAAATAGTTCAGGGCTCAACAGGCGTGCACCAATCAAAACATCCAGTTGCAGCCTTAACGCACGAACCAACTCAGTGGACAGCAGTTGTCCTGAACTTTTAATCAGTGACAAAAAAACAGGTTTGTTAAATCCAAAACCATAATGTTGAACAGGTGCGAAATAAAATAAACTAACCCATAAAACAACAAACACCCATTTGCCATACACGACCGACATAATGCCAAAATCACATAGTGCAAAAACACCAATACTGATATTTTCTGCTAAAATACACAGGGCATTGCAAATACTGTAGTACCGCATTTTGCCGGCTCGATGTAACAAAAAAACCTTCACGCTAACCAACGGATAAAGTGTGTATGCAACAGCCATTAAAATGAGTAATTCTGTAAGCTGCGCGTTATCGTAAAAAATCCCGATAGGGTAGGCTAGTGCGGTTTGAAATCCGGCAAGCGATAAGCAAATCAACCATTGTAATACCGCCCCATTTCTGACGAACTCAGGTAATTGTTTATCACTGCATTGAACAATTTGAGAGCCGGCTCCTGAGCGCAGGACTAACTTTAATACTTCATGACAAGCAAGCGCCAGCATGATGGTGCCATATTCTATTGCGCCCAGTTGTGCTGCCAAAATAAAAATGACAAAAATTCTAGACAATTTAGCCGCGATTTCTGAACCCAATAACCAGCTGATATTACTTAACAAGCGCTTATTTTCAAATTGTAGTACTGGGAATTTCATATATGCATTTAAAAAGTAACATTGTGCAGCGGTACATTCAAAAATTGTTCCACTTTTATGGTTAATTTAAAGTGTTGATATAGGTAAGTAAATATTATTGTTTTGATTTTGTCTGAAAAATTCGCAAGTTGCAAAACTATAGATTTGCAACTTGCGAATGATGATTAAAGTAAAGCTTGGACTTTTTTGTGTAAAAAAGAAACAAAACGCATTGCTATTTTATTATTACTGCTGCCATTGCTGAACCTTTCGGTATAGCGTTGATGGGCTGACCTCCAGTAATCCTGCCGCTTTGACCACATTATCGTCACATGCTGCAATTGCGTGCTCGATAGCAGCCCTTTCAACCTCGGCCAGGCTACGTATACCCTCAAATCTATTTGCCAGCGCGTCAGCAGTGTAAGCAACAGCGGTGAGATTAGCACTGGATCCCGTTACCATTTGCGTTGGTGCATTTTTACTGTTTATTTCACGCACTTTTTCATCTGACAATCTCAACTGACGAATAATGCTTTTATCTGAGAGTAAAGGGCCTTCTGACATCACTATTGCACTATGGATCGTATTCTCGAGTTGGCGGACATTTCCAGGCCAGTCATAATTTTGAATTAATTTTTGAGCATCAGACGATAACCCAACAAATATCTTGTTTTCCAGTTCACTAAAATGTTGCAAAAAGAAACGTGCTATTTGAACACTGTCTTGTTCCCGTTCATTTAAAGGGGGTAAATCAATAGATATAACATTTAGACGATAATAAAGGTCTTCTCGTAATCGTCCGTTCTCTATAGCTTCATAAGGTTCGCGGTTGGTAGCACTTAAAAAACGAATATCCACCGTTTCTACCTTGTCGCTACCTACTTTTTGAAATGTGCCAGTCTGAATGAAGCGTAATATTTTAGCTTGTAACGCTATATCCATTTCACCAATTTCATCTAAAAAAAGTGTACCGTTATGGGCTTTTTGTGCCGCACCTTCACGATTCGATATTGCCCCTGAAAATGCCCCTTTAACGTGACCAAAAATTTCAGATTCCATCAACTCGCCGGGAATGGCAGCACAATTTAAGCTTACGAGGGCCATATTTTTTCGAGGACTCAGTTTATGTATCGCATCGGCGACCAGCTCCTTACCCGCCCCACTTGGCCCTGTAATAAATACGGAAGCATGACTTTGCGCACAACGTTCGACTGAATCATAAACAAATTGCATTGATGTCGATTGCCCAATAAAATTCATAAAATTATGTTTTCGTCTGGATTGCCATTGTTCCAGCGTGCGGCGTAATAACGTCCGTTCTGCTAATATTTCACTATAATTCAATGCCTGTTGGATGGTAATAATTAACTCGTTGTTGTTCCATGGCTTTTGCATGAAACTCCATATCCTTCCGGTATTAATTGCGTCCATTACCCCACTCAATTCGGTGTAAGCAGTGAGCATTATTCTGACTGTCTCAGGCCAACGATTTGAGACTTCCTGGAGAAATTCATTGCCTCCCATACCTGGCATGTTCTTGTCAGATATCACAATATCGATATCTTGTTTTTCTAAAATAATGATCCCTTCATCAGCAGAGTTAGCCCTATGGATATCTAGATTTAGCCCTCTGACTGATCGAGTCAACGCGTCCAATATATTGACTTCATCATCAACAAATAAAATGCTGCCTTTTGAGTCACTATTCATCTTTTACATTCCACTTAGTTAGGCGCTACCTGTTCAATATGGCGCAATTTTTATTTTTTTAGGATGGTGCATAGCGTGAGTAACTCTAATTTATCATAAAAAAATAGTTTTTTGAGAAGATAATATGGTCGCTGAAATGAAGATCAGATTAATAGGCCCATTGGGCCAAAGGGTAGTAAATTTAATTAACATAGAGGATGAAAAAACACTCAGTTCACTAAAGTTTATTTTGCATAGCTTTGATTTTAAAGTATTCACTTTAGCACTTTACACATAAGGGGGATTTACTCTTAGAGTATATAGAACAGAGTGATTCATAATCCGGAGTTAAACTCAAATTTTAAAAATTTTGTAGAGGTCAAATTCCTGTATTAATCTATAGGGAAACGCAGTGTAAAACAGGTGCCCTTACCCAACTTTGATTTAACCTCGATGCTAATTTTTTGTTTTTCTAAGATTGCATAGCTGATACTCAATCCTAATCCTGTTCCTTTACCTACTGATTTAGTAGTAAAAAATGGATTGAAAATCTGACTTCTGGTCTTCTCATCCATACCGATCCCATTATCTTCGACATGAATCAATAAAGATTTTTCATGCAGCTCACTGTAAATTCTAATGGTACCTCCCTCTGGCATTGCATGGGCCGAATTTATGAGCAAGTTAACAAATACTTGCTGGAGTTTCCCATAATTACTTAAGATGCTTGGCAGGGTAGTGTCCAACCCGTTAATTACCTGATGTTGATATTTAAATTCATTTCCGACGACCCGTAGTGCATTATCTACACACTCAAACACTGATATCTTGTTGAGATTATCGTCACTGGCATGTGAAAATGATTTCAGTCCCTCAACAATCTCTTTAACCCTTTCAACGCCTTCTTGATTGGACTTGAGAATTAGCTCTGCGTCAGCCAATAAAAAATTCAGATCTTTTTTATTTGCTGTGTCAATGAACTCTTGCTTAGACAAACTGCCTTTTATATTTATTTTTTCTTCAAACAACTTAAAAATAATTTTAAACTCTTTTATATAGTCATCAAGTGTTTGCAAGTTGGAACGAATATATCCGATAGGATTATTTATTTCATGAGCGACGCCCGCAGCAAGTTGCCCTAATGATGCCATCTTTTCCGATTGAATTAACTGTTTCCGTGCCTCTTGAAGGTGAGCTGCCGTTTCTTGAAGTTGAGTATTTCGAAGGGTAATCTTTTCATCGGATAAGCGTCGCCTAATACCACTTAGTAAGTGACCTTTTGCAACTTCTAGTATGTGTAGCGCTTCTTCATCAAGAAATTCGATTTTAGTCAGAAAACCAATCCACACCGAACTATTGCTTTCTAATTCAAGGTTTATGTAAACAAGCCATTGAAAATTTTGACCATAAACTTGTTCCTCTTCATTTATTTTTGTGATGAACCAATGAGGGGCAGCATAATATTGCTCTGAAGGGAGACGGCTAAGGGGGAGGTTTTTAAAAAAGAAAGATTGAAGTTCCGGATTTTCACCCCAGTCATTGACAGAAGACCAAATTAATGTTTTTGCATCACTTATTAATTTATCCCTGTTAAATATCGCTTTTATGCCGTATTCAGCTTTAAAATATTTCCCGGTAAGTGAAACGGTACTTTTTAATATATCGAATAAGGTTAACTCTGAAGTGAAATCATAAGACGCTTGAGTAAGATATTCAATTTCAGCTTGTTTTTTTTTCGTGTGATCCAGTGATTCTTTTAATGATTCATTAGCTAAATAAATTTCTCGTGAATAGGCTTCTAATTGTTGCTCGGCAAGTTGTCGCGCTTTTTTTTCTCGTTCAATTTGACGTTTAAGTAATTCTATATCTGAAACGTGTGTAACCTGATTTTTATCCAACCTTGGTTACCTCAAGTACACATCTGTCATCGTTATGATGTTCACATTCCACATGAGATACCGTCACATCTTGATTGACATGTTCCGACAAACCATAGACCAGGCCTTCACAGAAGTGGCAAAGTTTACGAGGTGATTTATAGTGAAACCTCAAGATTTTTTCAGATTCAAATAAAAAATCAAATTCAGGCAGTAAGACATCAGGATATAATTTTTTAACTTCAACATGGATAATATTTTGTACTCCGTGCAAAAACTCAAATACGTCAACAAAATCATGTGCACGGGGAGGGGCCGCTGCATACAACTCTTTAAACATCCATTTTCCAAATTTTTTTTGTACTTCTTCTGCCGTCATCGCTTTTTTATTTACGATGAGAGCGATAAGTGAAAAAAATTCTTGATCATCAAACAGTCCAACTGAAGTGTATATCCCACCGCTACCTAAATTGGCTTCTTGTAATAATTCATCCCACAGCGTGAGACCCCATGTTTCTTCAACAAACTCGCCCAGCTTAACAAACACGATACCTTTCATGTTTGGTACCTCTTGGTGGGATGCACAGACCCCAGACTATAGATGGAAATGATATTTCAATCAAATTGGCACACTGAGGCCCTATTTGGCAACTTACGAAAAACGGTCAGTTGCTCGAAATTACCAAAGTGACCTGGGCATGTAAAGGGGGCTAACACTCCTTGTCCAGTTAGTGAACTGTGACAAGCACGGCCTACCTAAGCTTTCCTGTCCACATTGCAAAAAGGTCAACACCCACTGCATTTGGGTTTAATGAGCGGTTTGTTTTACAAACCAGCTTGCTATAACTTGTCGCTCTTTCTTGCTCATGCCGGTTTTATTCATCAGCGGCATATCTTTACTGACTGCGGCCCGTTGATAAATCTGGGCGGCCCGCAGTTGAACTTGTGGCCAGTTATCCAGCATTAACCCCATGGGAGCGACAACAAATAATTCATCCGTAGGGGCGGCGGAGTGACAATTACTGCAGTGACGCTGGATAATGGCAAATACCTGTTGCTGCTCGTTGGTCAGAGGCTGACTGGTGGATGTGTTGGGGTTCGCTATTTGCTCAACGTTACTGTTTTGGCCTTGAGGCATGGACACCCAGGCGGTGATCACTAACATGCCTATTGCGCCAGTGATCAGAATGGATGGACGGGAAATACCCAGATGTTTAAGATTGAAATAATGGCGTATCCAGGCTGATACCACGCCAATCATCAGCAATACTAACCAACTTTGTGGATGCTGGAACGTTATGGGGTAGTGGTTGCTGATCATGATAAATAACAAGGGCAGGGTGAGGTAGTTGTTATGCACCGAGCGTAACTTGGCAGCCTGACCCCAGGCAGGATCAATGGCTTGTTTATTCGCCACTGCAGCAACCATCAGCCGCTGGGCTGGCATGATCTTAAAAAATACATTACCGGCCATAATAGTGCCTACCAGGGCACCAACATGCATAAAAGCGCCGCGGCCACTAAACCAGTGCGTAGCTAAGAAGCTTGCCACCGCTAGCATCACCAGTAAAAAGACGCCAAACAGGGCCGGATACCGGCCCAATGGGCTGCGACAAGCGGCTTCATAGATAAATAAGCCACCAAAAATCAGCCCTATACCCCGCCTGATAGCTTCCCCGGGTGTAAATACCATCACAGCGGGATCGATAAGGTAAATCGCTGCGCCATAGTAATAAATCAGGCCCAGTAGCAAGGCGCCGCTTAACCAGGTGCTGTAGGCTTCCCATTTAAACCAATGAAGCTTTTCTGGCATCTGCTGGGGGCCGTATTCATATTTTCCTATTTCGTAAAAGCCGCCGCCATGCACGGACCACAAGTCACCTTTTATCCCTTGTTGTTTCTTCGAATCCGGCGGGGGGCGCAGGTTGTTGTCTAGCCAGATAAAATAAAAAGAAGCGCCGATCCAGGCCACCCCTGCTATCACATGAAACCAGCGGATAAATAAAGATGACCATTCAAACCATGGCATGGTGAATTCCTTTGTTGTTATTGTTGTGGGATGGCTTGGTAGACGGGCTCACCGGCAATATAAGTGGCACTTATCGCTCGGTCGTCCGCCAACATACTCAAGGCAAAAATGATGTCCTGAGGTTGACGATGGGTTGCAAAACGTAAGCTGCTAAGTTCATCAAAATCCGGGTTTAAGATCACAAAATCGGCATCGCTTTTGGGGTTCAAATTACCAATTTTATCTGCCAAGCCCAGCCCTAAGGCCGCCCCTTGGGTCATCATATACAGACCATCCATGGGATCGAGCTGGTGGCCTTGTAACTGGCCTATTTTATAGGCCTCTCCTAGGGTTCTGAGCATGCTAAAAGTGGTGCCGCCCCCTACGTCTGTGGCTAATGCCACAGGAATGTGGTGCTGCTGAGCTGTTTCGCGATCAAACAAGCCACTGCCCAAAAACAGGTTTGACGTGGGACAAAAGGCGATGGTGGCCCCGGATTCGGCAAAGCGCTGCCATTCGCTCTCTAACATATGAATGCAGTGCCCGAAGACGGCCTTAGGCCGCAGCATATTAAATTGGTCGTACACATCCAGATAACCACCATAGCTTGGATACAAGGATTTTACCCATTCTATTTCATGGAGATTTTCTGACAGGTGACTCTGAATATACACATCAGGATATTGCTGGGCTAATTCACCTAAGGCGTGTAACTGTTCGATGCTGCTGGTGGGGGCAAAACGGGGCGTAATAGCATAAAGTAAACGGTCCTGGTCATGCCAGCGTTCGATCAATTCAGCGCTATCTCGCTGGGCACTGGAGGCGGTATCTTGCAGCCAGGGAGGACAATTTCTGTCCATACATACTTTACCGGCTATCAATAACATATTGTGTTGTTGGGCGGCACGAAACAAGGCATCTGTTGCTTGTTTGTGTACCGATGAATAAACCATGCCTGTGGTTGTTCCATGCTTGTATAGTTGCCGTAAAAAAATCGCGGCTATTTTGGTGGCATATTCCGGATCGGCAAATTTTCCCTCTACCGGAAAAGTGTAATTGTCGAGCCAATCAAGGAGTTGCTCACCGAAACTGGCAATCATTTCTGTCTGTGGAAAGTGTAAATGGCTGTCAATGAAGCCAGGAACAATAAGTTGCCCGCTATAATCATGGATAATGGCATCAGGATAGTGATTTAAAAGTGTTTTCGCTTCGCCGGTGGTGATTATTTTAGCGTTTTTTGTCACCAGAACCCCGTCTTCTATATAAACATAATCGTCTTTTGGCTGAGCGCTTTTATGGGCAAAGTGTAAAATGGATGCGCGATATAAATGTGTTGTCATTGAATGATTTATTCCGTTAGCTGCCGCGGTAGCTACTAAAGCTAAAAGGAGAAATGAGTAAGGGGATATGGTAGTGACCGCTATCCTTTGCTATCTCAAAATGGACATCAACAAAAGGATAAAATGCGCTTCCATGTTGACTCAATAAATACTCGCCGGTGATAAACCTAAGCTGATAAGTGCCAGGTGCAATCGATAAATCGCCCCATTGATTACACCGTCCGTCGGCATCGGTTTGACCATGGGCAATTTCGCCCTGTGGTGAGGTTAATATAAGCTGCATATTCGCTGCAGGTGCACCTAAGGTGGTATCTAAAACATGACTGGATAAGGTGGGTACATTACTCATCAGATAAACCTTTTTGTAAACGCAAAAGTGTAATTTTAATTTGTTCACCACTGGCAATATCTACTTCTTTTGCCGTGGGATTGTGTATGCGCTGGGTAATGGCATCAAGCATGGTTTGGGCGCTGAGGCCACTGGCGCAGATGATAAAAATAAAGCCATGCTTGTGACGGTACGCCAGATTAAGGCCTTGTAGTGCAAGTAAGGTGGCTTCATCTGCTTGTTGCGCGCCGTATTGCTCTTTGCCGGCCAGCACTTTGGTATTGGCGTACTTTTTCCGCAAGCTATTTATATCGCCAATCATAGGGTGAGCATCAAAGGCGTGCAAAAGATCCTGTTGCTCCATTTTTTGCCAGTGTTGCTGGGCCCATTGGCGTACCTGAGCCCTGCTTGAGTAGGGGCGCTGGCGTTGCATTAAGGTTACCCACCGTTTGGCAGCGCAGGTCTGACTAAAAAATATTTCTGCCTCCCCCGGGGTTAATAAATTAAGTTCGGTTAAGGTCATAACAGGTTTTTAAGCTCTTTGGTTGCACGCCAGGCCTGTGCTCGTTGCTCGTGCTTAGTGATGGCTGCAGGGCGGGTAAGGGATTGATTTTCTTTGTGTGCTGTTAATGTTTTTCGTTCATCATGATCGTGCATGTCTTCGTTGTTAAGAAGCTGAATAAGCTGGGCCGCAATGGATACCGCAACCTCAATCGGGCGCTTGCCTGGAACGTCTGGTAAGCCTATGGGGCTAACCAAACGCTGTGGGGCGTTAATGTCAGGCACCCGAGCCGAAATGCGGGTTTTAAAGCGTTTCGCTTTGGTGTCAGAGCCTATCATGCCAATGTAAGGCAGGTCAGGGCGCTTAAGTGCCGCTTCAACAAGTTCGTAATCCAGTTGGTGGTTGTGGGTCATGATCACTACCCAGCTACTGCTGGGTGCTAAGGCAATGTATTCACCTGGATCGTCGCTAACCAGCATGTGCAAATTCGCACAGGAAAATTCGCCCTCGTTTTTGGGAAACAACTGGGATCGTTGGTCAATCCACTGAATTTGCAGAGGTAATTGAACTAATAGGGGAATAAGGGCATGGGCAACATGACCCGCACCGTATATTTGCACCGTTTGGCATTGCTGGATCATGACTTCAAACAGCAGATTAACGGCCCCGCCACAGCATTGCCCCAGTTTACTTGAAAGGGGGTAGTGTTCGATATGCTGGGTATGCGCATTGCCCGCTAATAACGCACGGGCTTTTGCTGTAGCAGCGAATTCAAGATGACCGCCGCCTATGGTGTCAAAGGTTTCCTCACCGGTAATGACCATTTTTGTGCCATTGCCACGGGGCGTAGAGCCTGCTGATGCCAGCACCGTAAGCAAAACATAAGCTTTGCCTTGTTCCTGACATTGATGCAGGGCATCAAACCATTTATTAGTATTGATATCAGTTAACCCCGCCTGAGTGATTCGATGCAATTCAGTACCGCTTCTGGTGTCGCCGGTACCGGCAAGTCAGGGTCGAGTCGATAATCAGTGATACTGGAAATGGCATCTTTTAATGCGCACCACACCGAATTGGCTAACATAAAAGGGGGTTCCCCCACCGCTTTTGAGTGATAAATACTGTCTTCATCGTTCGCCCTAGGATAAAGATCAACGTTGAATACCGACGGGGTATCACCTATGGCCGGTATTTTATAGGTAGCCGGGTTATTAGTGAGTAATTTACCGTCCTTATCCCATTGTAATTCTTCTGTGGTTAACCACCCCATGCCCTGTATAAACCCGCCTTCTATTTGTCCTAAATCCACTGCCGGGTTAAGACTGCGACCCACGTCATGGAGTATATCAACCCGTTGCACTTTATATTCACCGGTTAAGGTATCTATTGTCACTTCACTGACGGATGCGCCGTAGGAAAAATAGAAAAAAGGTCTGCCGTTGCCCGTCTCGCGGTTGTAATGGATTTTGGGGGTTTTGTAAAAGCCGGTACAAGAAAGGGATATACGGGCGATATAAGCTTGCTGCACTAAATCCACAAAGGCGATGCTGTGCTCACCTAAGATCACCTGTTGTTGGGTGAATACTACTTCTTGGGCAGTCAATACTTCATCAGCAAACCGCTGAGCATAAAATTCAGCCAGGCGTTGTTTAATTATAATGCAGGCGTTTTGCGCGGCTTTACCGTTAAGATCTGTGCCACTTGAGGCTGCAGTGGGTGAGGTATTGGGTACCTTATCGGTACGGGTTGCGGTGACTTCAACATCACACAACGCAATACCGAATTCGTGGGCTACGATCTGGCCAATTTTAGTATGCAGGCCCTGGCCCATTTCGGTGCCGCCATGATTGATTTGCATACTGCCATCGGTATAAATGTGTAGCAGGGCACCGGCCTGGTTTAAATGTTTAGCGGTAAAAGCAATGCCGAACTTCACCGGGGTTAAAGCCAGGCCTTTTTTGACAATAGGATTGTTGGCATTAAACTCACCGATAGCCTTACGACGTTGCCAGTAGTGTGATGACACTTCAAGTTTAGCGATGAGATCCGGCAGTAAATTATGCTCTACTTCCATGCCATAAGGGGTAATATTGCGCTGCTGGTTACCGTACAGGTTCAGTTTACGCACCGTGAGGGGATCTTTACCTAGTTTGCGGGCAATACCATCGAGCATTGCTTCTGCCACTATCATCCCCTGGGGGCCACCAAAACCGCGATAGGCAGTATGGGATACCTGATTGGTGCGACAGCGATAACCCGCAATCTTGACATCGCCCAGGAAATAACCGTTATCCGCATGAAACATTGCTCGGTCAACTATAGCATCTGATAAATCTGCTGAATAACCACAGTTACCGTTGATTTCAATATTGGTCGCGTCAATTAATCCATTGCTATCAAAGCCGACCTGGTAGCTGTTTTCAAAGGGGTGGCGTTTGCCCGTGATCATCATATCCTGCATGCGCGGCAAACGTAATTTAACTGCACAATGATTACGCTTGGCCAGCACAGCTGCTATGCAGGCCCATTGTGCGGCCTGGGTCTCTTTGCCACCGAAACCGCCGCCCATTCTGCGCATATCCACTACCACTTTGTGTAGCTTGATATCCAGTACCTGTGCCACTAGCTTTTGTACTTCACTGGGGTGCTGGCTTGAGGTGTATATAAGTATTCTGTCTTCTTCTTCGTTGATGGCCATGGACACCTGACCTTCCAGGTAAAAGTGTTCCTGACCGCCGATGCGAAGTTGCCCAGTTAACTGCAAAGAACTGTTGCCAAAGGTCTGGTAAAAATCCCCCTGGTGCATAAAATGAGCGGGCCGCACAAAGTTATGCTGCTCCTTTGCATCAGTAATACTCAAACAGGCCTGACCCAGGGCAACGTCAAACAACGCTTTTTGCGCCGCCTGGCGCGCATGGATGACACTATCAGCCAACACGGCAAATAGCGCCTGACCGTGGAATAAAACCTGGTCTTGAGCAAAAATCGGATCGCCATCAAAAACCGGTGCAATATCAATATTTCCGGGAACGTCTGCCACCGTAATGACGTCTATCACGCCTGGGGCCGCCCACACCTGGCTTAGGTCGAGGGAGGTGATTTTACCCGCTGCACTATTGCTCATGCCTACTGCCCCATGGAGCAGGTTGGCGGGGTGGGGCATGTCATCCACATATCTGGCTTGGCCAGTAACATGTCTGATAGCACTTTCATGGGGGTGGGCCTTACCCACATTACCTTGTATACCTTGTATACCTAGTGTACCAAGGTGGGTGCTAAGTTTACGCATGATATCTGATCCTGTGTGGGTGAAATTCTCGAACTTGATCACTCATAAGTGTGCACGCGCGTTTCGATCTGCAATGATTGCTGATTAGTCTGCAGCCAAAAGCGTTTCCATAAGTTGACCAATACCGACTGGCGATAGTGGGCCGTGGCCCGCACATCATCGATTGGCGTAAAAGCCTGGCTTATTATTTCTTGGCCCCGTTCAAATGTCTCGCAACTTGCCCAGTCAAGGCCAGTTAAGGCGCTGGACAGGCTTGGCGCTGACAGAGGCGTTGCAGCGACGCCACCAAAGCCGGTCTGAATGTGTTCCACCTTACCCCGGGTCAGTTGCACGTTAAAAACGGCGCACACGGCTGAAATATCATCTTCATGACGCTTGGATACCTTGTATGCCCTTAGCAGGCTGTCTTTCGGTGCATAAGGGATAATAATAGCTTCAACCCATTCATCAGCACCGAGCAAAGTTTGGCGGTAACCGGTAAAAAATTTCTGCGCCGGGATTTGTCTACGTTTCTGGCCATTGTCCAGCTGGATGTGGGCATCTAGGGCTAATAATACCGGCGGTATGTCGCCAATAGGCGAGGCGTTGGCCACATTGCCCCCTAAGGTTGCCTGATTACGTATAGGTGTGGCAGCAAAACGCTCCAGTAATTCTCGCAAAGGCGGAAAGTGCTTAAGTAACAATTTTTCACATTTACCAAAGGGGACGGCCGCACCAATTTTAAGGGAATCAGGCAGTTCGGTGATTATTTGCAATTCAGTGACCTGGGTTAAACAGATCAGATTATCCAGATTTTTTAATTGTTGGGTCACTTCCAAGGCCAAATCTGTGCTGCCAGCGAAAAGTCTGGCGGCGGGGAAGGCTTGCTTGGCCTGTGCCAATTGGGCACGATTTTGCGGCATCTGCAATCCAGGCAGGCCGGGCTTATCGTCTTTAAGCCGGTGCAGTTGGGCAATAGTCTGGGACTGGCTATGTACAAATTGATCATCAGCCACACCACTACAGCAAGCTAATGCAGCATCAATAATAGGGCGATAGCCGGTACAGCGACATAAATTCCCCCCCAGGGCGACGTTCACGTCCTCTGGTGAAGGGTGACTATTTTGCTGATACAATGCAAACATGGACATAACAAAACCCGGCGTGCAAAAACCACATTGGGAGCCATGTTTGTCCACCATAGCCGCTTGCACAGGGTGCAATGCTTCACCCTGTGCAAGATGTTCTACCGTTAACAGTTGTTTACCTTGCAAGGCTGACAAAAAGGTTACACAACTGTTCAGGGCTCTGTAGTGTAAGTCCTGCTGATCCACTTCGGCTAATACGACAGCACAGGCCCCACAATCTCCTGAGGCACAGCCTTCTTTGGTTCCTGTGAGTCTTTTGTTCTCCCGCAGGTAATTGAGCAAGGTGGTGTCTGGACTGGCATCAGAAATTTGCACAGTTTTGTCGTTAAGCAAAAAACTGATCATGGGGTTCTCCAAGTAAGTCGGTGGCGTTAGTTTGCCAATTATCGTTATGATAACCTGATTTAATACAAGAACCAGACCAATTGGTCAACTTATTTGTAGGACAAGGCAAAATTTTGTTATTATGATTGCAATAGTAATACCGCAATGGGAATACTTAACCCTTAATTTTTTAAAAAATAGCCGTGTGAATAGAACGAGCATAGTCGCGACAAGTGGCGGTGCGTCGTTCAGGCTAGCAAGTTGACCTAAGGGATGTTAAATTTGTGTTAACAAACGTCTGGCGGTGTTTTTTTGCAATACAATCCAGGATATGAACGAGTTGAAAAGTGAATCGTTAACCAAAAAAGAAGACAGTATTGGCAATATTAATCGTGCTAAAATTCTTGCAGCAGCAGAAAAAGAATTTGCAATTCATGGGTTTAAAGGAACTCGTGTGCAACGAATAGCCGATCAGGCCGGACTGCCAAAGACCAATGTGTTGTATTATTTTAAATCCAAGGACAGCCTCTATCTGGACTTGTTACAAGAAATATTGAGTCTGTGGAATAGTAGTTTTGACAGAGCCTGTGCTGAAGACGATCCTGCCCAAGTGTTGGCGGACTACATTGCAGATAAAATGGAAATATCGCGCTGTCGACCAGATGCTTCGAAAATTTTTGCACTAGAAATCATCAATGGTGCACCAAACTTAAACAGTTTTTTTAAAGATCAGCATGCCAGTTGGATGAAAGGTCGAGTGCAGGTTATCGAGCAATGGATCAGTTTGGGCAAGTTGGAACCGGTCGATCCCCATTACACTTTATTTAATATTTGGGCAAGTTGTCAGCACTATGCCGATTTTTCTGCGCAGATAACTGAACTAAAAGGTCAACCAATGGACAAAGTTCAGTTCACAGATGCCACCCAAAGCTTAATTAAACTAGTATTAAATGGTTGTGGTTTAACCGTACCTTCACAATATCGATAAAGAGAACGAACATGATCCACGCGTACCCCAGAGACCTAATTGGTTATGGCGAACATCCGCCGCATCCTAATTGGCCAGATAAGGCAAAAATTGCTGTGCAATTCGTGTTGAATTATGAAGAAGGCGCAGAAAATTGTGTGTTGCACGGTGACCAACAATCAGAAGTGTTTTTATCAGAAATTATCGGTGCTAAAGCTTATCCAGAACGCCATTTAAGTATGGAATCCCTGTACGAATATGGTAGTCGTGCGGGATTTTGGCGCTTGCATCGGCTGTTTACCCGTTATCAGATACCGCTCACTGTTTTTGGCGTAACCATGGCATTGCAACGAAATCCTGAGGCCGTGGCCGCTATGACAGAAGCGGAATGGGAAATTGCCAGTCACAGTATGCGTTGGTTTGACTATCAAAATATGCCTGAGGCTCAAGAGCGCAAAATGATTGACGCAGCCATCCAATTACACCAGGCTATTACCGGGGCTAAACCGGTTGGATGGTACACTGGCCGTACTAGCCCAAATACTCTTAAGTTGATTGCCGAGCGGCAGGATATTGTATATTGCGCCGATTCCTATGGGGATGATTTGCCTTATTATGACACCAATTATGATAAACCCTTGCTGGTGGTACCCTACGCACTGGACACCAATGATATGCGCTTTGCCACTCCCGGGGGCTTTAATAGCGGTGAACAATTCTACCAGTACTTGAAGGATGCCTTCGATGTTTTGTATGCAGAAGGCGAGTATGCCCCCAAAATGCTGTCTATAGGATTACACTGCAGGATAGTTGGCCGCCCGGCCAGAATGGCTGCCTTACAACGTTTTATCGAATACGTACAAGACCATGATGACGTCTGGTTATGCACCAGAGAGCAAATCGCCCGGCATTGGCTGCAGCATTTCCCCGTCAGGTAGTTTGGGTATAAGCTGATTTTTGCAGCCGCAGTAAAAAGCCCATGACACCGTTAGATGCACCGGGCTTTTTACGCTGATCGCTGAATATTTATTTTAAATCCAGGGCATACCTGAGGATGAAAACAGCCGCCATTACATAGGTAATAACGGAAACTTTGCGGTATTTTCCCGTACCCAGCATGATCCCCACATAAGTAATAAACCCCAAGGCGATCCCTTCGCTAATGCTGAATGTCAGCGGCATGGCAAGCAAGGCGACGGATGCGGTAGCCAAAGAAGTTAAATCGTCAAAATCCAATTGGCGGAATGAATCCATCATTAGAATACCGACCATTATCAGGGCCGGAGTGGTGGCCATCAGGGGGATCACTTTCATTAAAGGCGTGAAAAACAGGGCCAGTAAAAAACAACAAGCCACCACCACCGAAGTCAAGCCAGTCCGACCGCCAGCCGATACTCCGGCCGCCGATTCGACATAGCAGGTAACAGGTGATGTACCTAAAGCTGCACCAAAAACACTGGCGGTGGCATCTGCAGTCATGGCTGGCCCCATTTTGGGTAGTTTACCTTGTGGGGTGAGCAGATTTGCCCGGCGCGAGACACCGATCAGTGTGCCAACAGTGTCAAACATATTGACAAACAACAGGGCAAATATTAAATCCCAGGTCTGGGCGATATGCTCGATAGGATAAAGTAAATCCATGGCAAAAAAGGTTGTTCCTATGCCCTCAGGTAAACCAATAATAGATTCAGTGTGCTCAGTCAGGTATCCGTCTCCTACCGGAATAAAGGCCCCTATTAAGGTTAAGACTAACACCGAAATTAAAATCGCCCCGGTAACCTGCTTAATAACCAACACTATGGTGAGCACTATGCCCGCCAATGCCAGCATAGTAGCCGGTTGTGACAAGTCGCCTATAGTCACAAACGTGGCCGGGTGCGCCACCACTAATCCGGCATTTTTTAAACCGATAAAAGCGATAAAAAGCCCAATTCCACACTGCACACCAATTTTCAATGCAGCGGGAATGGCTTCGGCGATCTTGCTGCGCACCCCGGTTAATGATAGCAATAGAAATAAAATACCATTCCAAAAGACGATACCCAAAGCGGCTTGCCACTGTATATCCCGGGTAAGACAGATAGTGAAGGCAAAAAAGGCATTCAGCCCCATGCCGGGGGCAAGGGCAATAGGGTAATTAGTCATAAAAGCCATTAACAAGGTGCCTATACAGGCCGCTAAGGCTGTTACCGTAATCAAACCCTCTATGGGCATTCCGCCAGCAGATAGGATACCGGGGTTAACGACCAGCACATAAGACATGGCTGCAAAGGTCGTCAAGCCGGCGATACACTCGGTTTTAATCGTGGTGCCGTTTTGGTTTAAATGAAAAAGTCTTTCAAAAACTGCGCTAAGCATAAAGAGGTCTCAATTGTTATTATTAGGCGAGTAAGCAGATCGCGAAAATGGGTATTTAGCTTTGATTAGCAATATACTGACCGTTTAGTCTGGCTTTGATGCGATTTATACTGAACAATAGTTCTTTGTAGTTATACCCCAAGCAAACACAAGTTGCACAGGGCACAAGCCGTTATTTTATAATACAAAATCGACCTATAACGGCTGATGGTTATAATTAACTGCACGTTAAAGATGCAGTGTTGAATAATATTGGTGCAATTAAAAGATAGGAGCACGTGATGGATAGTATCGAAATGGGCGCTGGCGAGCTGATACGCCATTTACCTAAAGCCGAATTACACTTGCATATAGAGGGTACGCTCGAACCTGAACTTATGATGCAGTTGGCACAAAAACATGGTGTGTCTCTGCCCTACACCACGATAAAACAAGTCCGCGCAGCCTATAATTTTAACAATTTGCAAAGTTTTTTGGACTTGTACTATCTTGGGGCCTCGGTGTTGCGCGATGAGGAGGACTTTTACCAATTAATGTGGGCCTATCTGTGCAAGTGCAAGGAAGATAACGTGGTGCATGTTGAGATGATGTTTGATCCCCAAACTCATACCCAGCGCGATATTGGCTTTGATATCTTCATGCCTGGTTTCGCCCGTGCCATAGAACAGGCAAAACAACAGTGGGGCCAGTCGAGTTTATTGATCATGTGTTTCTTACGCCATCTAAGCGAACAAAGTGCACTGGAGACCCTAACTGCAGCACAGCCCTATTTACATATGGTAACGGCAGTTGGTCTGGATAGTGCTGAGTTGGGTAATCCTCCTGAAAAATTCACCCGTGCCTTTGCCAAAGCTAAAGAATGGGGTTTGTTGCGGGTTGCTCATGCAGGTGAAGAAGGCCCACCTGAATATATATGGCAGGCGTTAAATCTTTTAGATGTCCAACGTATCGATCACGGTGTTCGCAGTATTGAAGATGATGTATTAATGCGTGAACTGGCCAGACGTCAGATGCCGTTGACGGTTTGCCCCCTGTCTAATATAAAACTATGTGTATTTACGCATATGGGGCAACACAATATTTTACAACTACTGGACAAAGGTATGCTGGTGACGGTTAACGCCGACGACCCAAGTTACTTTGGCGGCTATTTGAATGATAATTATCAAGCCCTGGTGGATCATTTGCCCGTCACTCATAGCCAACTTAAAAAACTGGCGGCTAACAGTTTCACCGCCAGTTTTCTCAGTGAAGATAAAAAAACGTATTGGACACAACAGGTATTGGCACACTGAACCGCGCTTTGTAAGTTAAAAGGTGCCAGTGAAACATGGCGCACAAGTTGCCTTCTTGTTGGACATTGATGGCGACAGGGAATTAACGTATTTCAATATAAGTAGCTATGGTACTGATAGACGGGGGAGATGGATTTAGGTATGCTACCTTTATTGTTAATAATTTGTTAATGCAAAAGGGCCTGTATGCGCCAAATAGAATTTTTGCTCACTGAGTACGGCAACAGCCATACGAATAGAGTCAATATCATGATCCATGCCATTGCCGTACCGGCAATTTATTTTGTCACCCTGGGTTTATTATGGGCTTTGCCTACACCTGAATTACTGCAACATTTTGCCATCAATTGGGCTTATGTTGCGGCAATTCCAATTCTTTTTTATTATTTCAAATTGTCCGGGCCAATTGGTGCAGCAATGACGTTGTTGAGTATTATTTCACTGGCCGGAATAAAGCTGATTGAGGCCTCGTCTGTGCCTGTATGGCAATTTTGTTTAGGCTTGTTTGTTGTTATGTGGATTTTACAATTCGTTGGTCACAAAATCGAAGGTAAAAGTCCATCATTTGTTAAAGATATACAGTTTTTACTCATTGGACCAGCGTGGTGGTGGGTACACTGGCTCAAACGTATGAATATACACTATTAACCAAGCCAGCCAATTCCTCGGGAAATTGCGACAAACTACCTCAGCGGCGAGACCAAAGACAAGATCCCCTCGTCGCTTTCTCGTATAATCCTTATTTAGTTGAATGATATTGGTATTTTCTGTGGTTAAGTGGCAAGTCCTGTTCGAAACCCGCGAGCGCATTTTTTGGACCCTTCATACACTAGGGTGGGTAGGTTTCGCGGTGATTTATTATATTGGCTCGCTATTGCATGATATGCGGAGCATCTGGCTGATGGTGATCATCTTAAATGCCTGGGCTGGCTGGTTGTTAACGATCCCCTTGCGTTATATATATGCTCGGGCCATTAAACTTAAACTGATGCAGATGTTGCTGGTGGTGTTTGTAAGTGTATATGTGGTGGCGCTGGCCTGGGCGTTGGTAAAAAACGGGCACTATTGGGAAATTTATAAAAAAGGCTACCGGCCCGAACAGTGGTATATGTATTTTACCAATACAGTTGATTCGCTAATCATGATCGGCTGTTGGACAGGTTTATATTTTGGTATAAAAAATTATCAAATGTTACTTAAAGAAAAGCAAAATGTGTTGCACGCCTCCACTATGGCCCATCAAGCTCATATAAAAATGTTAAGGTATCAGCTCAATCCCCATTTTTTATTTAATACCCTCAATGCTATATCGACTCTTATACGCATGGAAGATAATAAAACTGCTGATGCCATGGTCTGCCGTTTAAGTGATTTTTTGCGCTATTCACTGGATAAAGATCCCATCAAGAAGGTTCCCTTACGTCAGGAAATGGAAGCTTTGGAATTGTATCTGGAGATTGAAAAAGTACGTTTTGAGGATCGTTTAACGATTATTTGGGACATTCAACAAAATGCCACTCAGGCCTTGGTTCCGAGTTTGATTTTACAGCCACTGATCGAAAACTCCATTAAGTACGCCATATCTAAACTTGAAGAGGGGGGCTGTGTCGCCATCTCTGCTAAGGTTTTTGGTCGAGACTTGATGTTAGAAGTAGCGGATAACGGTCCGGGTGCGCAGATAGTCAACGGCCAGCTTTATCGGGCCAACGCTGTGGGTCTGGAAAATATTCAGGAGCGGTTACGCTCGCTGTACAATAACCATTTTTCTTTCAGTGTATCCGCCAATCAACCTTCGGGTATAAAGGTGTCTATACGTATTCCATTTGAAACAGATGAGACAGTTAATGAAAATTAACACTATGATAATTGACGATGAGCCCTTGGCTCGTAAAGGACTGGCCATGCGTTTAGCCCAGTATCCACAATTTAACATAGTGGCTCAATGCAAAAATGGGGTGGAAGCAGTAACCCTTATACCGCAATTACGTCCGGATTTGGTTTTTCTGGATATTCAAATGCCAGGGTTAAATGGTTTTCAGGTCATTAGTAAACTTCGAGAACTCAAGCAGCCCATACCCATGATTATATTTGTTACCGCTTATGATACTTATGCAATTAAGGCTTTCGACACCCATGCGCTGGATTATGTGTTGAAACCTGTGGACGATAAACGCTTGAAATTGGCCCTGGATAAGGTTATCCAACATGTATCCTTGCAAGCTGAAACAGGACATAAAGAGATCCTGGCTAAAGTCGTGGCTGATTTTACGGGGGATGATTGTCAAAACATATTGCGTAAGCTCGCCATGGGTGAGCCTATTAATACCCATCAGTACCCTGAGATTTTGGCCATCAAGGATGGCATGGAAGTCACCCGGGTGGATATTAACGACATCCAGTGGATAGATGCTGCGGGTGATTATATGTGTGTACACACAGGTGAACAAACCCATATTATGCGTCGGACTATGAAAGAGCTGGAAGAGGAGCTTGATCCCCGTCTTTTTGTGCGTATCCATCGCTCAGCTATCGTTAATATCAAGTATGTACAAAAGTTAATGAGTCATGTCAGTGGAGAATATCACCTCATTTTGGCAAACGGCAGTGAGTTAAAAGTGAGCCGCAGTCATCGCGACAATGTGAAGGCTATGATTAGGCTATAGTTGTTTATACCTGTCTCCCTTGAAGCTGCAGCGTTGTTGGCTGCTACCCCAGTCACTTAGACTATCTAAGCTCATGGGGCTGAGTTCTTTTGCCGCTTAGCTGCAACTTCAATGGCTTTGGGTATAGTATTCTTTGCGTAGCACCTCACCGATGTGCCACAAAGATCATTTCATTGGAGGGAGTGTGAAAAAATATTTACTGGTTTTATGCCTGATGTGTTTAACCATCAGTGGTTGTACCTCGAAGTTTGCCTACAACAATATTGACTGGTTAATGTACTGGTATATTGACAATTATATCGATCTGGACAAACAACAGAAATCCGCACTCGACCCTAAAGTTCAACAGTGGTTGGTTTGGCATCGTAGTGAACAGTTGCAGCAATATAGGGCACAATTACACACTCTGAAGCAACAAATCAGCGCAGGTGTTGTTACACCAGGTCAATGGTTGACACATATGGATGGTGCGAAACAACACTGGGCAAGTCTGCGTGACGAAGTCAGTCCTGGGCTGGTGTCCCTCGTCCCCCAACTAAGTGATGAGCAAATAAACACTCTGTTTGACACATTAGAGGAGAAAAATCGCGACCGTATCGAAGAGCTGGAGGAAAAAACTGCGCAACAGCGACGGGTTATGCAAGTTGACGATATTCAACAGCAGGCCAGGGAATTTATGGGGAAATTGACTTCCCAGCAGAATGAATTGATTGAAAATTATGTTCAACGCTTTGAATCTAACGTTGAACTCTGGATAGATTACCGCCGAGATATTCAAGGTGATGCCAGAATATTGATTCTGCAACACAGACATGAAGTGGATTTTCAAACTAAATTGATCGATCTGATGGCACACCCGGAAAACTATCAAGCTGCAGCCTTTCGCCAGAAGTCGGCGCTCAATCGTCAACTTTACAGTGAATTGCTGGCAGTATTGTCACAAAGCTTAAGTCAAAAACAAAGAGCTAAAGTCATTAAAGAGCTACAAGATATTATTGATGACATAACTGACCTGATAGAATATTGATACCTCTGGTATTTTCTTCGTCAGGCAGATCGGTTGCAGGTCACTAAAGCAAACGTCAGCCTCCGCTTTGCAGAATGGCAAAAAAGTAGGTTGTGATAAACCTAAGCGCAATAACTATAGCAGTAAGGATTTACTTAGGATGCAATATACTGACAGACACTGATAAGGTTTCGGATTATCGCTACTCACCGCCTTTATGTGGTGTGTGTTACCGGTATTTATTAAATTATGTCTCGAAGCAATGGATGCACCCACTATCACCTGGTATCGATTCGCCTTTGCCGGTTTGTTTGTGTTTACCTTTTTGACCAAGAAACGCGCCTTACCAGTGATGCGCAGTTTCCCTTCGAATAAGGGGGG
>JBKEFM010000037.1:0-26259 GCA_046709505.1 Paraglaciecola sp.
GAGAAATCAAAATGGGACTCATTTCAAGAATGTCAGACATAGTACAAGCCAACATCAATGCAATTTTGGATAAGGCCGAAGATCCACAAAAAATCATTAAATTGTTGGTTGAGGAAATGGAAGAAACCCTGGTCGAAGTTCGAGGGGTAGCGGCAAAGACCCTTGCTGAAAAAACTCAGTTACAACGACAGTTGACAAAATTTCAGCTTCTTGGCAACAGCTGGCAAAAAAAAGCCCAGCTGGCCATAGATAAGGGACGGGAAGATCTTGCTCGCTCTGCCCTTGAAGAAAAACACCATGTACTCAAACAATTCACGGCAGTACAGCAAGAGCTGGAAAATGTTAACGAAGGGATCAGTAAACTGCAGGTAGATAGTGGCAAACTGCAAGATAAACTTACAGAAGCCCGGCTCAAGCAAAAATCCCTGAGCATCAGGCAACATTCAGTAGCGGCTAGGTTACATGCCAGGCATAAGGGCCAAGTGGACAAAATGGATGCCGCCATCGTCAAATTTGAACAATACGAAAGGCGCATAGATGATCTTGAATCACAAGTGGATGCTTACGATCTGGTAGGTGACACTGGCAGTCTGGAGTCACAACTTCATACACTTGAAGTAGAAGAAAAAATTGCGCAAGAACTTGCACAATTACGTCAAAAAGTAGTTTAAGGTTTGGTGCACAGAGCCAGTTTATCGGCTTAGTGTGCTCGATATTTCACAGGAGAATAACATGAGAGAGTATTTTAAATTTGACCGTTTATATCGGGATACTGCCCGGGCAAAAGTGTCCGGTGTATGTGCCGGGTTAGCCAAACATTGGCAGCAACCACGATGGATTATTCGCCTGGCTGCTATAGCCTGCTTCTTGTTTTTACCATTAGCTACCGCAATCGCGTATGGGATGGCAGTGCTGCTCTTGCCAACACGTCCATGAACATACTGAAAAATCTGGCGTTGGCGGTCATTATTGCCATATTGCTCACCTACAGTCTGGGTTATGTTGCCACCGACTGGTTTGGCGTTAATGTGCAGATGAATAGTGAAAGCATTGCACCTTTGACTTCATTGTTGGTGTTTATCGTACTGGGAATAATGCTGGTACTTGTGGGTTTTGTGGTAGCCTTAAGTGTCTTTGGGGCTTTGGCTTTTGTGGCATTGGCGATTGCCGGTGCCCTGTTGTTTGCCGGTTTAAGTGCCTTTTGGCCTGCAATACTAGTGGTATTGTTAGTGATTTGGTTGCTCAAAGACAAACGCCCGTCCAGCTATCAGTAAATTAACCGGTGTCAGCCAACAGTGTTGAGTAATGGGTGGCATGTTCTACGGATTTACTGAATAATTCTTTCTCAACATGTTTTCCAACAGGAAGTTAAAATGTTTCGCCCATATGCACTTTTATTTGCCTCAAGCTTGTTTCTTTTTGCCAATAGTGTTGATGCTAATCTGACGGTTCATAATGCTACCGTCAGGTTACTGCCTCCAAGCCTACCGAATACGTCAGCCTACTTTACCGTAAAAAATACCGCTGAACATGACATTATTCTGGTTGCCGCCCAAACCGACATAGCGCAAAAGGCTGAGTTGCACAACCATGTGATGCAGGGGCAGATGATGCGCATGGAACAACAAGATTCAGTGACTGTTGGCGCAGGGCTAACGGTTAATTTCCAGCCAGGAGGATTACATATGATGATTTTTGGCTTAAAAGCACCGCTGCAAAAGGCACAAAGTGTTAAACTTTCCCTACTCACGCAAGGGGGCGATGTCATCGCATTCAACGCGATAGTCACCGAGCCCAAACCGCAGGCTCATCATCACTAGGAGGTGAATATGAAACAATACGTTAAGCCAAAATGGATATTATCCTTTTTTTTACTGTTTATTTTGTTGTTGTGGTTAGTCGCTTTTTTGTGGGATTTTGAACCCCAGAGATTTGAGCCAAGACAAGTAGCAAATGAATACGCTACCCAGCATAACGAAAAAGTTGTGCCGGGTTATGCGACTACCACCAGTTTGATTAGGGTGACCGAGATCCTACTGAATAAATCCGGTGGATACCTGTCTAATGATGTGGTGCCACCAGGCCTGCTAATGGATAATATGCCCAGTTGGGAATTTGGTGCTTTGGAAATGATACGGGATCTGGCCCTGGCTATGCGTAAAGATTTTAGCCGCTCCCAGTCTCAATCCTCAGAGAATCCGTATTTGACTGATGCTCAGCCTAAATTTAACATCGATCACCGCAGTTGGTTGTTGCCCTCGGCTGAATCCCAATATCAAGACGCCGTGGATAAACTATATGAATATCGTACCAGTCTGTCTAATGGACGTCAGGGCAGTGGTCAATTTTATGCACGTGCGGATAACTTGCGTGATTGGCTTAAACAGGTGGAAAAGCGTCTTGGCAGCTTATCGCAAAAACTTAGCGCCAGCGTCGGACAAGACAGGTTAGATACCAGTTTGGCGGGTGATCCAAGCGCACTGCAATCCACACCTTCCAACAGCGAGCTCGAACAGAAAACCAGCTGGTGGCAATTGGATAATAATTTTTATGAGGCGCGGGGAGCAAGCTGGGCCTTGATCCATTTCTTAAAAGCAGTGGAAGCGGATTTTTCTGAAGTGCTGGATAAGAAAAATGCTCGGGTGAGTGTCCAGCAAATTATTCGTGAACTGGAGTCAACGCAAGAATCAATCTGGAGTCCCGTTATCCTTAATGGAAGTGGCTTTGGTGTGCTGGCCAATCACTCTTTGGTGATGGCGAACTATATTTCCCGGGCAAATGCTGCTTTAATTGAACTTTCTGAACTGTTAAATCAAGGGTGATTTTGAAAAAATTGTTCTGTATCGGGGCCATAGTCGCGACTATGGCTAGCTTGCCCACCCATGCTGACACCCTGTTAGGCATATATGTAGGTGCTCAGGCTTGGGATATGCGTACTGAAGGCGGCTTTTCTGACGACGGAACGAATATCGATTTTAATTTCGATGATGAAACCAAGGGGAGCTTCTATCTCGCACTTGAGCATCCGCTGCCCTTAGTGCCAAATATTAAAATCCAACGATCTGATATGACTAGCGATGGTGGGGTGTCCGCTGTCTCCAGTTTCACCTTCGATAATCAGTCCTTTACTGCCAACACCTCACTGACTACTGGTATAGATTGGGTCAGTACGGATTTTATCCTCTATTACGAGTTATTCGACAATGATCTGCTTAGTTTCGATCTAGGTGTAAATAGTAAACATTTAGATGGTAACGTATTTATACAGGATAAAGGGGACCCCACGACTAAGGGAGATTTGGATTTCACGGGCATTCTTCCCATGCTTTATACTAGAATTGCATTCGGTGTGCCTTTTACCGGTTTAGGGGCTTATGTCGAAGGTAGTTTTTTAAGTGTCGGGGATCATAAAGTAACTGATTATCAGGCTGTAGTAACCTACAGCTTGTTGGATAACATACTAATCGATACCACTTTACAACTAGGATTTCGCTCCATGAAAGTGGAACTAGAAGATCTGGATAACCTCTATTCTGATCTGAAATTCAGCGGGGTATTTGCCGGAATCGAAGTTCATTTTTAGATTTCAGGCAATTGTTGACTTATTGCTCAGTTCATTAAGTAATAAAAAATTAGTTTTAATTCTTTCCGGTTATGAACATTAATCGCTAACCTTGCTCCATAGCATTAGAGGTTAGCGATATTATGTCATCAAATACAAATCAAAATCCGGGTTTAAACGCCGCTTTGAGCGAAGCGCACTGGGCACAAGTGAATCAATTGGCGGGCTCGCTCAACAGCGCCCAAATGAATTGGCTAAGCGGTTATTTAGCCGGTGTGGCGCAAGGTCAATCCGATTCTTTTATTGCACCTCAAAAAGAGGCGGCTGCAAGCAAGACGTTAACTATTTTGTATGGCTCACAGACCGGCAATGCCAGAACTGTGGCTAAAGAGTATAAACAAAAGGTTGAAGCGGCAGGCATAAAAACCAAGTTGGTTAATATGGCTGATTTCAAAGCAAAACAATTAAAAAATGAAACTCACCTTGTCATCATTGTCAGTACCCACGGTGAAGGGGATGCACCCGATGACGCCGTTGAGCTCCATGAGTTTTTAGTCAGTAAAAAAGTACCTAAATTAGACCATCTTAACTACGCCGTTTTGGGCCTGGGTGACAGCAGCTACGAGTTTTTCTGCCAGACAGCAAAGGATTTTGATCGCAGACTGGCAGCCGCAGGTGCAAAACCTATTACTGAGCGGGTAGATTGTGACGTAGATTATGATAGTGCAGTTGAGCTATGGTCACAGCAGGTTATAACAAAAGTACAAGATGAACTAACCGTCCCCGTTTCCGGAGGCGCCAGTTTACCTGCAGATGGAAAATCTGCTGTAGCCTTGGTGAGTCATCAATACAGTAAAAAGAATCCTTTTAAAGCCTCCTTATTGCAGAGCCAAAAAATAACTGGGCGAGATTCAGCTAAAGACATACGCCATATAGAGATTTCTTTAGAGGGGTCCGGGATCGATTATCAGCCAGGAGATGCACTGGGCGTATGGTTTAACAATGACGAAGCAATGATTACCGAGTTGCTATCATTGTTATCTATCGACAAAGATGAATCTATAGACCTAGCAGGACAGGCTATGACAATTTTCGATGCCTTGCTTGAAAGGCTTGAACTGACGCAAAGTTATCCGACTTTTATCAGTGCCTACAATGACATTGCAGACAACGCTGAATTAGCCGAAAAATTGGCCGACAAAGCGATCTTGCGCGTCTATTTGTCTGAGCGTCAAATTATCGATGTGGTGCGAGAGTACCCGATAACAGTGAGCGCTCAACAACTTGCCAACGCCTTGCGCGGCATTACTCCCCGTTTGTATTCAATCGCCTCCAGTCAGGCAGAGGTAGAAGATGAAGTACACCTTACGGTTGCCTTAGTTGAATACGATGCCCATGGTTTTCCCCATCAAGGTGGTGCTTCAGGGTATTTGGCCCAACGTCTGGATGAAGGGGGGGAAGTTAGAGTGTTTGTCGAGAAAAACAACAATTTCCGCCTACCAGAAGATCCTAACTCAGCCGTCATCATGATAGGTCCTGGTACGGGTATTGCACCGTTTAGAGCTTTTATGCAGCAACGTGAAGTAGACGAAGCCCAGGGTAATAATTGGTTGTTTTTTGGTAACCCTAATTACACTCAGGATTTTCTATATCAGGTTGAATGGCAGCGTTTTGTTAAAGATGGCGTTCTGGATAAGGTAAGCCTGGCATTCTCTCGAGATCAGGAAGAGAAAATATATGTGCAACATCGGCTATTAGAGCAGGGTGTTGAGGTTTTTCAGTGGCTTGAAGAAGGCGCTTATCTGTATGTTTGTGGTGACGCAGAACAGATGGCCAAAGACGTGCACGAAGCCTTAGTTACTATTGTTCAACAGCACGGAGGCAAGAATCAACAAGAGGCGGAGTCCTACCTTAGCGAACTGCGTCGTGCGAAACGCTATCAGAAGGATGTTTACTAATGACTACCAATAATGACAAATACGTGGTGCAAGGCGTTTTGGCCGATAATGAACGCTTAAAAGGGAAAAGCAATTTTCTGCGCGGCACCATAGCTGAAGATTTAAAAGATGACTTAACCGGTGGGTTTAGCGCTGATAATTTTCAATTGATCCGCTTTCACGGTATGTACCAGCAGGATGATCGGGATATTCGGGCTGAACGGGCCAAGCAAAAACTCGAACCCTTACAAAATGTTATGTTACGGGCTCGCCTACCAGGAGGGATCATCACGCCCCAACAATGGCTGGCGATCGATAAGTTTGCCCAGGAGCATACCTTATATGGCAGTATTCGTTTGACTACCCGTCAGACGTTTCAATTTCATGGTGTGTTAAAGCCACATATGAAACTGATGCACCAAACACTTAACAAGGTGGGAATTGATTCTATTGCCACCGCCGGTGATGTAAACCGTAATGTGCTTTGTACTTCTAATCCAATAGAGTCAGAAGTCCATCAGCAGGCTTATGAATGGGCGCAAAAAATTAGCGAACATCTACTGCCAAAAAGCCGTGCTTATGCAGAAATCTGGCTAGATGGTGAAAAGTTAGAAACCACAGAAGAAGAGCCTATCTTAGGCAATAATTATTTACCCCGTAAATTCAAAACGACTGTGGTGATCCCTCCCCAAAATGATATTGATGTCCATGCCAATGACTTGAATTTTGTGGCCATTTCAGAGGGTGGAAAACTGATTGGTTTCAATGTTTTAGTCGGTGGTGGTCTGGCAATGACTCACGGTGATCATACTACCTTTCCGCGCAAGGCCGACGACTTTGGCTTTATTACGCTGGATAATACTCTGGCCGTTGCCACGGCTGTGGTGACAACTCAACGTGACTGGGGCAACCGGGTTAATCGCAAGAACGCCAAGACCAAATATACCCTTGAGCGCGTGGGAGTTGAGACCTTTAAAGCGGAGGTGGAGAAACGGGCGGATGTGAAGTTTGCCCCAAGCCGTGCTTATGAATTTACTACCCGTGGTGATCGTATTGGTTGGGTTGAAGGCATTGATGGCTTGCACCACCTAAGCCTGTTTATCGAAAATGGTCGTATTTTGGATTACCCGGGCAAGACCTTGAAAACAGGATGTGCCGAAATAGCCAAAATTCATAAAGGCGATTTGCGCTTAACCGCCAATCAAAACCTTATTGTGGCAGGTGTCGCCGAACAGGATAAAGCAAAAATTGAAGCTCTTGCCCGTGAGCATGGCTTGATCCCAGATCAGCTGAGCCAGCAACGTAAAGATTCCATGGCCTGTGTGGCATTTCCAACTTGCCCCCTTGCCATGGCTGAAGCTGAACGCTATTTACCCGATGCAGTAACTGAACTGGAAAAGATCCTAGACAAGCATGGCCTGGCCAATGAAAGTTTGATATTTCGTGTTACCGGATGTCCTAATGGCTGTGGTCGTGCAATGTTGGCTGAAGTCGGTTTGGTTGGAAAAGGTCCGGGAAAATACAATCTGCACATAGGTGGTAATCGTCAAGGTACCCGTATTCCCAAGATGTACAGGGAGAATATTGATGAAAAAGAAATACTTCGAGAATTAGATAGTTTAATCGGTAAATGGGCAAATGGACGTAAAGAAAATGAGGCTTTTGGTGACTATATGATCCGCGCAGAGGTGGTGAAACCGGTGATAAATTCAGCAAAAGATTTTTATGACGACCCTGACTATGCAATCTAATACAGCTTTTTATAGACCAAAAAATATTTTGTTTACACAGGACCAACTTGCTCAGATAAATGTAGATTTGGAAGAGCAATCTGCCCAGCAAAGGGTCGCCTGGGCCTTAGAACATTTACCTGCAAATTTTGTGTTGTCATCCAGTTTTGGCGCTCAAGCGGCAGTGATGCTGCATTTACTTGTGCAGCAGTACCCGGATATCCCGGTGGTATTGACAGATACCGGGTATTTGTTTCCCGAAACCTACCAGTTTGTGGACACCCTGGCAGCCAAGTTAAAACTGAATTTGCAGGTCTATCGCGATGAACTGACACCGGCCTGGCAGGAAGCCCGTTATGGAAAATTGTGGGAGCAGGGTATAAAAGGCATCGAAAAATATAACCGCATGAACAAAGTGGCTCCTATGCAAAAGGCATTACAAGACTTAGAAGCCAAGACTTGGTTTGCCGGTTTAAGACGTTCACAGTCAGATGAACGTGAAACATTACCTGTGGTGCAGCGTTTAGATAAGCAGTTTAAGATTTATCCCATCATAGATTGGAGTAATAAGGATATTCACTACTATCTTAAAGAACATGATCTTCCATACCACCCACTATGGGAGCAGGGTTATGTCTCAATCGGCGATTGGCATACTACTCGCTCCTTACAAGAAGGGATGAGTGAACAAGATACGCGCTTCTTTGGTATGAAGCGTGAATGTGGATTACATGAATTTGGTGATGGTATTTAGTCCACATAAAACCCTTTATGTAATACCCGTTTTTAAGTTCATCCAAATAGAGGCCTGGTTTGTTCGCGCCCTATAAGGTAAAAAATGGCACGTCGGTATCACGTGCAGTTAATAGGAGATTTTGTACGCTATTTTTCATTCTATAGTGTGGGTATGTGTCAGCTCACCAAACTTGATTTCACTTTGATAAATCTGGCTCAGGTCCACTAACGATAACAAATCAGGATAACCCCGAGCTGATTTCCCCACATTAAGGTGATGTTCAGATAGCCCATTATCCGCTTTGGGATCTGTGCTGCGAGGTATCGGCTACTGCGATCAAATATTTCCTGTCCCTGGGGGGGACTGCTTTAACGTCGGTAAGATGCGCAGATAAAAATTGCCCTGAGGCTGGTTCGAACAGCGAGTTTTACCTTACCGTTCTTGCATGGCGTGTGGATATATTTTTTCAGTCATATTTATAAAATTAAAGAACCAGTGCGCATCAAGTTACTCATCTTTATTATCCTGGATACTAAAAAGTTAGCACCTTATTTAAGACACTGGCAACTTTCTATGGGCCGCCAGTTTTAACTCATTGGGTGAGGGTTGTATTGTCTTTAAAATAATAACGCTGGGTATACTGGTCGATTAATAATCTATGCTTTATTGTCATGGATTATATAAGGCGCCCATGACATATAGGCGCGAATTTTTTATGAGGTGCTAAATCGCCGCTGCTACTCTGGCCCGGATAACAGAGAGTCATGGGAAAAACAGCCACCTTTTACTCATCAAAAACTGTTTTTCACTCATTGCCAACCAGCTTCGCAGTCTGGGATCCAAGGCATCATCCCATGGTTTGTTCGCATTCCGGGCAGGAGCCTCTGAATAATCTGCTTGGGAAGGTTAGGCAAAAAATCAGCACAAATATAGTAGTCTCTAGCCGCTGTAATACAACAGATTAATGTTTTTGTGGGCAAAAATTAATGCAATTGTTAGCGGCCTAAGGGTGAACTGTTGCTAAAGGAGTATGTCAGGCCACCTGATACTTGACCTGGTATAAGATGAGCCATTTTTGCTTTTTCAGTTCAAGGTTGTATTTTAATTCTTTGTATTTGAAATCAAGTTCAAGTCTTTCATAGCTGCGCTGAATATTTTGTTTGCGAATGTCCATCAAGCGTTTTTTTGTGGCGTAAAATTCTGCCATTTTTTGCACGATCACATCATACTCCTGTTGCAGGCCATGCAATATCTCTTCGGCATTAGGCAGCACGGCAAGCTTTGCTTGGGCGTGTTGCAGCTGCATGGCTATTTTCGCTTTTTCAATACGCTCTTCGGGGCAGCGCCGTAAATTTTTTGTCCAACCAATACAGGCTAATCCTCTGATCAACCACTTGGTGGGGTCAAATTGCCACCACTTTATGCCGTTACGGTAGTCGTATTCAAATATATGATGGTAGTTGTGGTAACCCTCACCAAAAGTAAAGAAAGCTAGGATACCGTTGTCTTTCGCTGAGTTTTTGTCTGTGTAAGGTTGATGCCCCCACATATGAGCCAAAGAGTTGATAAAGAAAGTTACGTGATGAACCACCACTAAACGAAAGAATCCCGCGAGTAATAACATGCCCCACAGATCACTATTGAGCCAGCCTAAGAGCAAGGGAATGCCAAAATTAGCTGTCAACATAATAGGCAGGTAATATTTATGCTGCCACATGACTATTTTATCTTTTTGTAAATCCCGGCAGTTGCTGTAATCGCTGTAGTTACGGGTCTGATACTCTCGCAACATCCAGCCCATATGAGAATACCAGAATCCCTTTTGTGCCGAGTAGGGGTCTTTATCATTGTTATCGACATGTTTATGATGTACTCGATGATCAGAGGTCCAGTGCAAAATACTGTTTTGTAGCGCCATTGCACCACCGATGGCAAGGACAACTTTTACCAAACCATTTGCTTCATAAGCTTTGTGGGCCCATAACCTGTGGTAGCCAGCGGTAATAGACATACCGGAGAAATACACCAGTACTATACAAGAAATGATTTCGACAGTATCGAAACCCTGGGTAAAAGCCACATAGGGTACGGCCAGCAATGCGATAAGGCCGGTAACGACAAATACCAGAACATTGGTGAGTATGAGACGAGGTTTTTTCATTAGCAACAAGGGATAACTTTATTGAGCTTACACTTGTAAGCTAATCTATCTATTTGGCTTACATTTGGCAAGTTATTTGTCACTTGATTTGCCAAAGGTACAGTGTTTGTTTGTCGTCATTCGGGCTATTATAAGGGTTATTCCTCAGTTAAATTCGGAGTTAGGTTGAATCGCCAAGCGCAAAAATTAAAAACCCGCCGAACTATCATCGACGCCACTTTTTGCTTGCTCGATGAAAGAAGAAGCCTTTCCAGTGTCAGTTTACGTGAAATAGCCCGGGCAGCCGGGATCGCGCCAACGTCTTTTTATCGCCATTTTAAAGATATTGATGAGCTTGGCTTGACCCTGGTAGATGAAGCGGGATTGACTTTGCGTCAGCTAATGCGCCAAGCTCGGTTGCGTATCGCCTCTGGCGGAGGTGTTATTAATACCTCCGTGGATACTTTTATGGAATTCATCAGTGCTAACAGTAACGTATTCCGTTTGCTGTTGCGGGAGCATACAGGAACATCCCTGGCTTTTCGGGCAGCAGTGTTAAGGGAAATTCAGCATTTCATCGTGGAATTGACGGATTACACCATAATAACCACGGGCTTGCCCTTCCAATATGCGAACTTGCAAGCGGAAGCCATGGTTAAGCTGGTTTTTAGTGCCGGTGCTGAAGCCTTGGATACGGGCATCGAACAACAAGCATTATTAGCGCAGCGGGTTAAAATGCAACTGCGTTTTATTGCCAATGGTGCAAAAGAAGCGGCATTAATGTCTATGTAAATATACGCCACATTCTACATGGTGCGTGTATGGAAATTGATCGAACATCGCAAAACGTCGGATAGTGTGAGTCTTTTGAAGCGTCGCTAAATTATCCTTAAGTGTCTGCGGATTGCAGGATATATACATAATATTTTGATAGTTTTGCACCATACTTAATGTATCGTCATCCAGTCCGGAGCGAGGCGGATCAACCAACACAGTCTGACAATGGTACTGACTAAGATCTACGTCAGCCAGACGCCTGAAAGTACGTTCTTGATTTAACGCCTGCACAAACTCTTCGCTGGACATACGTAAAATAGTGACATTATCTATCTTATTCAGGCGCAGATTAACCTGAGCTGCGGCAACAGAGGATTTCGATATTTCGGTGGCTAATACCTGATTAAAATTTTGCGCCAGGGGTAAACTGAAATTTCCTGCTCCGCAATATAATTCGAGTAAATCCCCTGTGCTATTTTTAGTTACATCAAGTGCCCACTCTACCATCTTACTATTGACGCCGGCATTGGGCTGGGTAAAGCTGTTTTCGATTTGTTTGAACTGGTAAATTCTGTCATTCACCGGCAATTGTTCGATGAGGTGATCTCTGTCGAGTAACACTTTCTGCTTTTTGGAGCGCCCTATGATATCAATAGTAAACTCTTTTCTGAGCTGGTCCCGCACTTCGGACATAGCCAATAGCCAGTCGTTGTCTAATGGCCTGTGGTAGATCAGGGTGACAATAATTTCCTCATTGAGACTACTTAAATAATCTACCTGAAAGAGTTTTCTGCGCAATATTTTATTGTATTTTAACAGTTTCAGCAGTTTTGCCATTACCTGGTTAATTAGCTGACTGGCTGGCGGAAAGTTGGTGACACGGTATTTTTCACCGCTGGCTTGATCAAACATTACATGATCCAGCTCTTCGCCATCGTGCCATATACGAAACTCAGCCCGCATGCGGTAATGTAATGGTGCGGATTGAAACACTTCTAATTGTGGCGTATGTAACTCCTGAAACGCTTCTTTTATCTGCGCAACCTTATCCTGCAATTGTTGTGAATATTCGGCGGGGTCAATTTCGGTTGGTCGCATAATATAGCTCCAGTCTTGGTTTGGATTATGGCGCGGGATTTTAAGTGTTTTCCTCGGATCTGCAATATTAGTTTTATACAAAGTAAAAGTAACCTTGCACTAAATTTAATCACCGAGCCGCCGATAACCTAATGAGGTTACCAATGAGAATCGTGAGGGACACGTTATGAACATTAATGAACTTAAAGCCTTTATGAATGAAAACCCCAAAAATTTAGGCGCAAAAAACAGTATTCAGAATCAGCTTAGGGATTCTGGATTGCATCAGTTTGCTGACGTACAGGGCCTCGAAGTGTCACTTCTGAGCAAATTCAGCTCGAATATAGTCGTGGGTGCCCGAATATTTACCAACGCACTTAACCATAATTTGGCTATCGATCAGCAACACGCGAAACTTCCTATCCCCAAAGAAGAAACTGATAAGCCGAAAAAAAACTTATTTGATTTCGAGGAAATCGCTCGCAATGTACTGAAATTTGCCGGCGGTGCGATTAAACATGCCCAAAATAAAGGGGCGGATGATCAGGCCCTGACATCGCTATTTGAGCAAGTACGCTCTGGCGTACTTAAGGGCGTCGCCATGGCCGAAAAGGACCTGGGGGGCATAATGAATGATGAGATTAAGACTGGCATTGTCAGCAGCCGCAATGCTATTGAGCAAGGCTTGCAAAAACTGCAGAATGAAATATTGAGCCAGGTAGCCATCCCCCAGACTCAACAGACGCAAAAAGTACAAATAAGCCAGCAAGCCAGCTATCAGCGCAGTGATTCAGGCGAGCTGAGTATTCATACCCGGGATGGAGATAAAGTCAACATTCGTTTCGAAAATTTCGATGTGTTTGAAGTAAACAGCCAGACACGGGTTGAAAGTAACAGGCAAAGTATATATCAACAGCCTGTTGTGCGCCCTCAATCGGATGCAACACAAGGGCTAGTCCAACTGGATATTGACGCAGTAACCACAGTCCAGTCATACGACGCTGCACACAGCAGAGACTTGCCAGATAAAGCAGATCAACAGGGGCAAACAAAGGCTAATGTGCCTGTTACCCAAATCTACCAGCATTTTGAAAGCAGCGCGTTTTCGTTTTCAATTACCGGGCAGTTAGGCGAAGACGAAGTAGCGGCTATCGGTAAACTGGTGACTGACGCTAATGGGTTGGCCGATGAGTTTTTTAATGGTGATATTGAGTCCGCGTTTAAGCAAGCTCTGGAATTTGGTTTTGACGAAAAGGAGTTAACCGGTTTTGCTTTGCAGTTGACGAGGGTTGAGCAGTCACAATCGATTCAAACTTATGAGTCGGTATCGCACTTTAGTGAAGATGATCCTCGGGGCGATCCGATTAAAGTAGTAAAACCGGTGGCCCATTATTTGGATAAAATGTTGGATGTCATTGAGCAATCAAGCCAAACCTTACAAAGTACAGAGCAATACGAAAATTTAATCAATGGCCTAATAAATCAGATGGGAGAAGTTCATACCCCTGATCTAATTAGTGCCCTGCAGCGTTTTCATTCATTTAACCAAAGATTAATAGACGATTTGCCACTTAACTTAAATAAGCAAACTGCGCAAGAAACGCCAACCTAGACTGACAGGTTTATGCCAATGTAATGCCATTAACCTGTCAATGAAATAGAGGGCCTTAGTCTTCAAGTTGTAATTGATTAAGTATCAGCACTGCCTGTGTGCGGGTATTCACGTCTAGTTTACGAAACATCGCACTAATATGGGCTTTCACTGTTGCCTCAGTGACATTAAGTTTATGGGCAATTTGTTTGTTCAAAAGTCCTTTTTGGACAAGTTTTAATACCTGGAATTGCTTAGGGGTTAGCTCGGCGAGCTTTTGTGCCAGACTCAATCCCTCGTTATCTATGCTGGCGATTTTTTCTCGCAGCTTATCAGGTAGCCATGTTTTACCATCTATAACGGTCAGTAAGGCCTCAGCGATCAATTGAGTCGATGTGGACTTAGGAATAAACCCCTTGGCTCCAAAATTCATCACATAGGATATAACTTCAATTGAATCGGTAGCAGAGATAACCACAACGGGCACATTCGGGTAGTCCTGTGTAATGCGAATTAAACCGTAAAAATTTTCACACCCGGGCATGTGTAAGTCTAACAGGATTAAATCTATGTCCGAATATTGCTCCAGGCAAATTAAGCTTGAATCCAGAGAATCGGCCTGCACAATCTGTGCATCTTCAAACAGAGGTTCTAATGCGCCAACTAATGCTTCACGAAATAGTGGATGATCGTCTGCGATTAAAAATCGTGCCATTAAAACGCCTTTGTGTATTTATTGTTTATATATATAGCATAAGCCTAATGCTTTAATCGTGATTAATGAAGATATTAATGCAATATCTATTTTTAGCCAATAAGAATTGTAAGATATGGTAACCCCTGAGAGGCAAACTTAAGCTAAAGGAAATTGATCGCTTCTGGGCATGCAGGTAGAATTAGAACATTGTGTAAATTAGGCTCATCATTATATGCAAACACGTAAAGACGCTATCTATTCTCAGCCACTACAGCAAGTGGATGGCTTTCGTTTCGATGATTCGGTAGCTGAAGTCTTCCCCGATATGATCCAGCGGTCAGTTCCGGGATATAGCACCATTGTCGACGCTATCGGTCAGCTGACGGGGCGATATGCCACAGACAATAGTTTAATATATGATTTGGGTTGTGCTCTTGGAGCGGTAAGCCTGGCGGCGGGGAGGTATATCCAGGCCGAGAATTGCAGGATTATCGCCGTCGATAATTCAGTTGCCATGGTCGAGCGCTGTCGCTTGCATTTACAGGCATTTAAATCCAAGACACCGGCAGAGGTGATTTGTGATGATTTGCAAAATGTTACCATTGACAATGCGTCTAGCGTGGTTATGAATTTCACTTTGCAATTTATTCCTCTTGAACAACGTCAACATATTATCCAAAGTATCTATAGGGGGTTAAACTCGGGGGGGATCCTGATATTGTCAGAAAAACTCCAACATGGCTCAGTACAAGGTAACGAGCTGTTAATCGATTTGCATCATGAATTTAAGCGCAGAAATGGTTACAGCGAACTGGAAATTAGCCAGAAACGGGAGTCACTGGAAAATGTGCTGCGCGGTGAGACATTTGAGGCTCATAAATCCCGGCTGTTGGACGCTGGATTTAGCGAAGTAGTGCTATGGTTCCAATGTTTTAATTTCGCTTCGCTGGTCGCCATAAAATAATAATTTTATCTACAAGTAGTATCAATTAGGCAACAACTTATGGCCATGAACTGGTTTAATCATTTCTATCAACAAATCGCCGATTCCCCTCTTAGTCATTGGCTTGAAGTTTTGCCTGGGCAGATAGCCAGTTGGCAAAAAAAGCAGCTTCACGGGGACTTTAATAAGTGGCGTAAACTGTTAGATAAGTTGCCCCAGACAGAGCCCTCAAGTATTAATTTGCAGGATAATGTCGAACTGGGTATAGCCGATGATATTGATGATTATACCCAAAGACAGATAAGCGGGTTACTTAAACAATTTATGCCCTGGCGCAAGGGCCCATTTTATATCCATGGTATTCATCTAGACACAGAATGGCGTTCGGATTGGAAGTGGCAAAGGGTGTTGCCACACATTCAATCGTTACACAATCGATACGTATTAGATGTGGGGTGTGGCAGTGGTTATCACATGTGGCGCATGCTGGGTGAAAACGCCAGTATGGTGGTTGGCGTCGATCCTTCGCAACTATTTTTGATGCAGTTTCAGGCAATTAAACATTTTAATCCTGATCCACGTATCCACCTGTTACCCATAGGGGTCGAACAACTACCTGAGCTTAACGCTTTTGACACTGTGTTTTCCATGGGGGTGCTCTATCATCGTAAAAGCCCTATCGACTTCCTGTATCAATTGAAAAACCAATTGCGCCAAGGGGGAGAATTGATACTTGAAACCTTGGTTGTACCAGGGGATGAAAACTGTGTACTAATGGCTGGTGAACGTTATGCGCAAATGCGTAATGTGTGGTTTTTGCCCAGTACCGCTGCATTAGTCGTATGGATGACCCGGGTAGGGTTTAAAAATATTCGGGTCGTGGATGTGGCGGCTACAACTATCGAAGAGCAGCGCACCACTGCGTGGATGGACAGTCAATCCCTGGTTGATTTCCTTGACCCCAATGATCCCACTAAAACCATTGAGGGATATCCCGCCCCTCTGCGTGCGGTGATCGTTGCCCAGCGTTAATGTAAGTAATGAATAAATACAAATCAGTCGGTATAAATACGCCGCGCTCGGGTTGGCATGCGAGTGACCAGCTCGTAGCCTATGGTGTCAGCCCACTTCGCCACCTCGTTTACTGGTAGTTTTTTTCCCCATAATTCAACGTCATCACCGATATTTACCCCGTCTATCTGGGTGACATCCAGGCTGATCATATCCATCGATACCCTACCGGCCAGTTGTGCGCGCTGGCCATTGACCAGCACAGGTGTACCGTTTCTGGCTCCTCGTGGGTAACCATCGCCATAACCCACTGCCACTGTGGCGATCACCGAAGGTTGTGCTGCCACCCAGGTATTGCCATAACCTACCGCTTCACCGCTGTCGATTTGCCTCAGAGCAATGACTTTGGAGCTAAAGGTCATGGCAGGTACCAGATAAGTCTCGTTATGGTGGGGTTGTGCAAACGGGCTGATGCCATACAACATGATCCCTGGTCGAGCCCAGTCGGCGTGGCTTTGGGGCCAGGCCATCAGTGCCGCTGAATTGGCAATGCTTTGTTGGGTTTGTGGGTACAGCTTTAGCGTTTTTTCAATAGAGTGTTTAAAGTAAGTTAGTTGCCGGTCGGTCATCGTATTTTGTGGCTGATCTGCGCTGGCCAGATGGGTCATCAAGACGATATTTTTGACATTGGCCACTTGTCTTAATTTCTGGTAAAACGCCATACAGTCATTGCCTGAAATACCCAAGCGGTGCATGCCGGAGTCAATTTTCAGCCACACAGTCAGAGGTACAGAGATGTTCGCCTCAACAAGTTGGGTTAGTTGTTGGTGATTATGGATGACCACTTGTAAAGCGTTATTCGCCGCCGCAATAAGTTCAAGCTGGCTAAAACAACCTTCCAATAAAAGTATCGGGGTCTTTATGCCTTGGCTACGTAAATTTAACGCTTCTTCGAGGCAAGAGACTGTAAATAGTTCAATCTGGGAAGCTAAGGCATGAGCAATGGCTATGGCGCCGTGACCATAAGCATCGGCCTTGATAACAGCCATCACTTTTGTATTTTCTGCCAATGACTGGGCAAATGAACAGTTGGCCTTGATGGCCTGTAGGTCAACAGTAATAGTGGTTGGTCGAGACATAGTGATTAAATGACGTCCTGTATTTTAGTCGGTATATTTATGTTCGGTGAAAAGTGTCTGGGCATATACCCAACCTACCATTACCCAAGGGCCTGCCGTCAAGTTCGATAATGGGCCTATCTCTTTGCTTGAACTGATCAACCACAGCTCCTCAGTATCCTGTACCTATCACTTTATCAACAGGCAGGTATCCGCCCTTTAAAAATAGAATAAGTATCAATGATACTCGAAGCCAAAGTTGGCAAAAAGGTTGTAGGTAGGACCAATATTATGCCACGAATTTATTGTGCCACTTAACTATCTTTAGTGACTTTATTTATTTTTTAGCTTGACGTGTTGACACTCTGGATATCGGTTACAATAACCCATTATTTCTATTTATAGAGACCGCTAGACGTTATGTTACAGATCGGAAAATTTAATACACTTGAGGTGGTTAACGAGGTCCCATTTGGCTTTTATCTCGACGGTGGTGATGGCGGGCCAATCTTGTTACCCAGCAAATCTGCACCCCGGGATTGTAAAATGGGTGACAGGGTGACAGCTTTTGTGTACCACGACAGTGACGGCAGGATCATTGCTACGACTAAAAAACCTCTGGCACAGGTCGATGAATGTGCTTTTTTACGAGTAGTAAGCGTGAATAACGTGGGCGCTTTCCTGGACTGGGGTTTGGAAAAAGATTTATTAGTGCCCTATAGTGAGCAAGATTTTCCTATGGCAGAAGGCGTGTCATATGTAGTGTATGTGTTTTATGACGATGAAACTGGTCGAGTGGCCGCATCCACACGTTTACGGGATTTTCTGATAGAAGACGGCACTGATTTTGTTCCCAGGCAAGCGGTAGAGTTATTGATAGGTGGTCATAGCGAAATGGGCTACAAAGCAGTGATCAATGGTTCCCATTTAGGTCTTGTGTTTAAGGATGAAGTCTTTAAGCCGTTAAGGACTGGTCAGCGTGTCAAAGGTTTTATCAAAAATATACGGGAAGATAACAAAATTGACCTGTGCTTCCAATTCCATGATGAGAGTGCCCGTAAGGATCTGGCTGAACTGATAATTGATGATCTGCTCGCCCACGATGGGTTGTCTACCCTGACTGACAAGAGCCCGGCTGACGAAATTTCACAACGTTTTAATGTTAGTAAAAGTGTGTATAAAAAAGCCCTTGGGGCCTTATATAAACAAAAGCGTATCTTGCTGGATAAGAGTAAAGTGACCTTACTTAAATAGCGGTTTAATCATCAGACGTAAGAAAGTAGCGGAGTATTAATGAAAGCAACAGTGAATTGGCAAGATGGCATGCGTTTTAGCGGAGAAACTGACACGGGCCATAAACTGGCGTTAGACGGGGATGGTAACTGCCTTACTCCCATGGAAGCGGTATTGCTGTCAGTGGGAACCTGTTCGTCAATTGATGTAGTGGAAATATTGAAAAAAGCGCGTCAGCAGGTAAGTGGTTGCAAATGTGAATTAACGGGTGAGCGAGTCGATACAGCGCCTCGAGTTTTTCGCTCGATCCACGCCCATTTTGAACTTGAGGGGCAAGATTTAGGTGATAAACATGTTGCCCGAGCAGTAAATTTATCCGCGCAAAAATACTGTTCAGTAATGTTAATGTTAGCCGGTAACGTTGAAATTACCACCAGTTATAAGGTTAATTAAGGTGGGTTAACTTCAGGATTGGCACTCTATCCGTGAGTGCTATATTCCGCGTTTTGTTCAGGGTTATTAGGCGAAGTGCGCAAATGCCTGGGAAAAATCTGCCACTATGTCATCCATATCTTCTATACCAATAGAGAAACGTAACATGTTATCACTGACACCCATCTCGGCTCGTTGCTCAGGGGTGTTTTCAAAATATATCGTTTGCGCCACCGGTAAACCCAGGGTGCGAGTGTCTCCCAAATGGGTTGCACAAATCACCAGTTGTAGCATATTGAGGAAAGCCAAAGGGTCTATATCATCCTCGAGATCGATACTGACAATACCGCCATAACCGGAAAATAACTCTCTGGCTAAGAAGTGCTGAGGATGATCTGCCAGGCCCGGGTAATAAACGTTTTTAACTTGTTTATGGTTATGTAAATAGGAGGCGAGTCGCATAGCGTTGTCACAGATACGTTCGACCCTCAGTACCATAGTTTCCAGTCCAAGGGATATGGCATGAGCTGAGCTCGGGGCGAGCGTCGCCCCCATATCACGCAACCCTCGTTTTTTTATTTGGGTTAAGCCCCATTGTTGTTTATCGGCAGTGCGATACAAAGGCAAAATATTGGTAAAGCTCGGCCAATTAAACAGTCCTGTATCTATTACTACCCCTCCTAATACACTGCCATGTCCGGCCACATATTTGGTTAAAGAGGCAATGGTCAAAGAAGCCTGCACACTCTTGGGTGAGAATATATTTGCCGGAGTCATGGTGTTGTCGACAATAAACACTATATCCCTTTGGGCGCATAGCTGGCCAATGGCCCGCAAATCCGCAACCTGAGTGACAGGATTGGCAATGGTTTCTGCGTATACGATCTTGGTATTGGCTGTTACGGCAGCTTCGACTGCTTTAATATCAGTCACATCAACAAAACTAACCTGTATACCTAAACCCTGCAGGGTTTTGGACAGGCTACTGGTGTTGCCAAACAAAAACCGGCTCATGATGACGTGATCCCCAGCTTGCAACAGGCTTAATAATGTTGCGCTTATCGCTGCCATACCCGTGGCAAAGGTAATGGCACCGACGCCTCCTTCCAAATTAACCAGTATGTTTTGTAAAGCTACAGTTGATGCAGACGAAGAGCGGCTGTATACATGCCCGGGCTGTTTACCTTGAAATACATCAACTAAATCCTGAGCGCTATCAAATTCAAATAGTACTGAATTATCAGTTGCCTGGTGCACGGCACCATTTTGCGGTTTATTAATCAGGCGATCTGCGTGTACTAACCGTGTGGTGAAGCCTTGCTTTTTCAATCGTTGTCTCCGTGTTTGGGTACTATAATATTGGTCGCTACGTTAGCAGGGTATTTACCCTGAACGGAGGCATAATGCCGATAAATTTGATTTAGCTCAGTCTGTATATCGTCGCTTATTTTACGTGCCGGGCCTAATTCAATTTGTTTTTTCTTATAATCAAAAGCCACTAAAAAAACGGGTATGTCAGCTTTATGGGCTATGTGCAAAAAGCCTGTCTTCCAGTTTTCTTGCTTGCTGCGCGTTCCTTCGGGGGCAAGGCAGAGTATTATCTGCTCTGCGGTGCGTATTTTTTGGACCATCTGCTCGACCACGCCTTGTGATTTCGACCTTTCGATGGGGATGCCTCCCCAACGCCGGAGTAATAGATCAAAAGGAGGAATAAATAAACTGCCCTTACCGAAAAAGCTTATTTTCAAACGCAAAGTAAAGGCCACGGCAATACCTATGACAAAATCCCAGTTAGAGGTATGAGGGGCAACGGCCACGATCATTTTTTTATAGGCGGGAAACTCACCGACAAATTTCCAGCCGAGCATGCGTAATACTATTGTGCCCAACTGTTGGCTGAGCGCATTACCTATCCTGGGTAAGTCTGCACACAGTTTTGGCGTATTTAAACTATCACCCATTTCTTTCTTGGCTTGTCCAATTTACACTATAGGAATGATCCCCTATGTAAAACCCTTTGTCGAGGGGGAATAACTGCTGCAGATGAACGGGCCCAAAGGATAATTTAATGAGGAAAATTGGATTTTGAGAACTATGTTGTTTTTTTTGGCGCTCTTTAGCGTCTTTTGTCATGGCCAGCAAACGGCGCAAAATCTTTTCAGTCATTATCAAGGTGCACTTTATCAGATCCGGCTTATCGAACTTGGCTCCGGTAATAAATCGTCCATAGGCTCAGGATTTCAAATCAATAAAGCAGGCACCCTGGTTACCAATTACCATGTAGTGTCTGACTATGTGTACTTTCCGGAAAAATATCGCATGGAATACCTTGGCGCAGATGGCAGCACCGGCGAACTGCAACTGATTAATTTTGATGTGATCAACGATTTGGCTATAGTCAATAAAGTCGTACCACAATCTGACGCCGATTTTTTTACGCTTGGTGAATCCTTACCTGAACAAGGTGGAGAGATCTATTCCTTGGGAAATCCTCATGATTTGGGCATGATAGTCGTTCCTGGAACGTTCAACGGCTTAAAGAAAAACAGTTTTTACCAGCGCATTCATTTTACCGGCTCAATTAACCCGGGTATGAGTGGCGGCCCTGTGGTTAACAGCGAAGGACAAGTTGTAGGGGTAAATGTTGCTACGGCAGGGAATCAGATAGGTTTTTTAATTCCCTTAAATAAATTGCAAACCTTGTTGGCCGGTGAAGATAAAACCCCCCTCCCTAAAGAAGGATATAAAGCGACTATTCGCTTGCAACTGCTCGACAATCAGCAACAATTAATCGCCCGCCTAAGTGAGGACGTGTGGCAAGATAGTGTGCTAGGGGAGGCCAGAGTACCGTCAGGAATAGGTCAGTTTTTGTCTTGTTGGGGGGATTCTAACAGTGCCAATCAAGACGCGTTATTCTTGTCCGTAGAAAATCGTTGTCGCCTGGACGAGCAAATTTATTTACATAATGGCTTACGTACTGGTGGCTTAGAAATAGAATTTGAATGGTTAAGCAGTGAACACTTTGGCCAGCACAGATTTTACAGTGTATACAGCCAAAGCATCACTGGAGCTGGAGCGGGTAATGTAGCCAGCAAAACGGATGTAACTAACTATCAATGCCAGCAAAAAAACATCATCAATCAGCATGATGTCACGATGAAAACTACATTTTGTTTACGTGCTTATAAAGAATTGGCCGATTTATATGACGTGTTGTTTATTGGCGCCACATTGGATCATCAAACTCAAGGCTTGATGAGTCATTTCACCCTGGCCGGAGTGAGTAAAGATTCAGCATTGCAATTTACTGAACAGTTTATGGGGGCGATCTCATGGCAATAGTTTTGGAGTTATTATCAGGAAAGCATCAGACGATTAAATATTTCAAGTTTGATAAATCCGAAATATCCATAGGTCGTGATCACCATTGTGACTTGCGCCTCAATGATCCCTATGTCTGTTCTGAGCATTTGCGTATCAGTCAAGAGACCGATAATGCTGTGTTGAAATTTCAGGATTGTCACTCGATAAACGGTACAGAAGTAAATGGTCAGCTTGCACAAGTCGGTGAGCTGTACGGTGATGATGTACTCAAATTGGGACGCACCCGTCTTAGGGTGATCAATTCTAGCCAAGCTGTGGCCGCCACATTATCGTTAAGTCGACTTGAAGAAGATCTCAGTTGGCTATCCAGCAGTGCTCTGGCCATAGGATTAACCATCGGATACCTGGTATTGCTAATGGTGTCGAGCTTTATAAGCAGTGCAGACGAATATAAGTTAGCTACCATGATGCCCAAAGAAATGGGGCAAATTGCGTTGTTAAGTGTCTGGCCTTTATTATTTGCGGTGATGGGTAAGGTGTTTAAGAAAGAAAGTCGCGTAGTGAGCCAGTTTAATATTATGTGGATTTTCTTATTTGTCCTGTATGGCCTCTATCTGCTGCAAAAGATTCTGTCGTTCAATCTCAACGGTATTCAAAGCCTGATTTGGATCGAGTTTGTGGTATTTAGTACTCTACTGTTTGCCTTTATTTGGTTCAGCCTGTTTATTGCTTTTCATCAAACTAACAAAAGGCGTAACATTCTCACCTGTAGTTTGTCCCTATTATTGCTACTGCCTATTTTGAGTATGGCACTGCTCGACAGTGATGAATTTAGCCCTCGGCCAGAGTATGATACTACCTTGTTGCCCCCGCTTTATCAGATCCTTCCAGTCAAAGACGTATCGGCTTTACTTGATGATAGTGCTGAATTATTTGTCGATGTTCAACAGCAACTGGCAGAGGAACAGTCCGCAGATGACTAACCACGGTAACGTTAAGGGTAAGGATAATGTGTATTCTCTTTATTGCCGTTAATCAACATCAGGCTTACCCCTTGATTATTGCCGCGAATCGCGATGAGTTTTATGGACGTCCTACCGCTAAATCCTGTTTTTGGGATGAATACCCTAACATGCTCGCTGGCAAGGATGAGCAGGCTGGAGGCAGCTGGATGGGGATGAATCGCCAAGGGCAGATTGCTGCCCTAACGAATATTCGAGATCCTAATTATATCAACCAGTGGGCACCGACTAGGGGGAAACTGGTCAGTGATTATTTAACACAATCAATGAGTGAAAAACAGTATCTGCAAACCTTAAAGCAAGGGACTGACCAGTACAACGGCTTTAATCTATTGTTTGGCCAATGGCATAGCTTGCAAGTGTATAATAACCACAATAGACAGACGCAATGTTTGACCACTGGGGTGTATGGGTTATCTAACGCCAGTTTAAATAGCCCTTGGCCAAAAACCGCCAGTGGCATGAAACTACTGGCGGACTATTGCGTAGATAGACATGGTCTTGAGCCTGAACACCTTTTTTCTTTGCTCAAGGATGATACGCAAGGGAGGGACGAGGACTTGCCCCAAACCGGGGTGTCTTTAGAATGGGAGCGTAAATTGTCTTCAATTTTCATTCAAAGTCCAGACTATGGTACCCGTGCATCAACCTTATTATTGATAGACCAAAAACAACGAGTTACTTGGCAAGAGCGGACATTTGATCGTTGCGGACTATGCATCGCTCAGCAAGACTACAATTTTGATATAAAATAGCAGCAATTTAAGTTCGAAAAATATCCTTTAAATGGCATAATGATTGCCATTTAGCTAGCACATTACTATTTCCCGAGGAACAACATGTTTGAAGTACTGCCGCAATTGCCAGCCGATCCAATTTTGGGACTATCCATCGCCTACAAAGCTGATCCGAATCCTGCAAAAATTGATTTAGGTGTGGGTGTCTACAAAAACGAACAAGGGCATACACCAATCCTTTCTTCTGTGGCAAAAGCCCAACAGATACTACTGGCTAAAGAAGACTCGAAAACCTATATCACTCCCCAAGGTGTGCCCGGTTATATTGATGGCATGCTGCAATTGTTATTGGGTAAAGGCAGTAAAGTACTACTTGAAGATCGCGTTGCAGCGGTTCAGGCTCCAGGTGGTTGCGGTGCCTTGCGTATTTTGGCTGAACTGCTTAAGCGTTGTAATGGAGATCTCACCGTGTGGGTAAGCGATCCTACCTGGGCCAATCATATTCCTTTGATCGGTAATGCTGGCCTTAAGATAGAAACCTATCCCTACTTTAATAAAGCTGATGCCAGCATTAACTTCGAGGGTATGGTCGAAACATTATCTCAGGTGAAATCCGGTGACGTGGTATTGCTCCATGGATGCTGCCATAACCCAACGGGAGCTGACTTAACCCCGGCGCAATGGCAGACTGTTCTGGAAATGGCCCAAAAAACAGGTTTTATTCCTTTTATAGATGTTGCCTATCAAGGTTTTGGTGACGGATTAGAGCAAGACGCTTTTGGATTGCGCCTCCTGGTTGATAATCTGCCGGAAGTGGTTGTTGCAGCCTCATGTTCAAAAAACTTTGGCTTATATAGAGAGCGAGTGGGGTTGGCTGCAATGATTACGGCCAATACACAAACTCGTAAAGCAATTCAAACTCAAATTCAGTATATTGCCCGCGGTATATACTCAATGCCTCCTTCATATGGTGGTGCGTTGGTTGATATTATCCTGGGCGATGAGACATTGCGTAATGAATGGATGGTAGAAGTGGAAGCAATGCGTACGCGTATGAAGAGTTTACGGGCTCTGCTGGTAGATAAACTGGCGGAGAAAGGTGCGCCAATGGACTTTGGCTTTGTGAATGAGCAAAAAGGCATGTTTTCTTACTTGTGTATTTCTCCTGAGCAAGTACAACGAATGCGTGATGAACACAGTGTCTACTTTGTTGGTTCAAGTCGGGTGAATATTGCCGGGATCAGCCGGGGAAATGTTGATGCTTTAGCCAGCGCCTTAGTATCGGTGCTGTAGGGATAAAACCATTCAGCAAAAAATTGAAAACCGCTTGTTAGTTAAGCGGTTTTTTTTGCCATAAAAAAACCGATAAACCAGATTTATCGGTTTTGCTATACTATTATATCGCAGGATTGAATCTGCACTATATAAGTACTTACTCTTCGTCTACTTTATCCTTGGCCATGCGGACTTTAAGTGTACGCTCTTGGAATTCAGAATCGTTCAAATTTTGGATGGCTTTTTCTGCACCAGCGGCACTCATTTCTACAAAGCCATAACCTTTGCGTTTACCGGTACGACGATCCTTCATCAAACGAACGGAATGCACCTGACCCTGAAGTTCAAAGTGTTCCTGAACAGCCTGTTCGTTTGCCCGATAGGGAAGATTACCTACATAAAGTGTTTTGCTGTCCTGATCGTCGATAGGCTCACTTGTAGTGGTAGAACTATTGCTAGTTAATGAACAAAGGACTGGAATTAAAATACCACCTAACAGGATACCTACGGCTAAAGCCAAGCCAGGATCAAGGGTTGGGGCGAGTAAGGGCAAAACAAAGAAGCCCACAGCGGCAAGAATAACGGCAAGAATTATATTTATTGTATTGGATGATTTCATGTATCTACCTAAAGATTGTATGTTTATAAAAATAAGAGGCAAAGCCATGTTACTCATTTATTACATATTCGCCAACTAATTAGCTTGGAGGTGGCTAAATACTGGATTAAAAACCAGCAAGGTGGTGCTAGTCTAAGCAAGTTGTCCATAAATTGTTCGCTTGAACAGATATTTGCAAATAAGGGTTGCGCTTATCGATGTGGTCTCTATAATGCGCCTCTCGCTTCGGGACAGCCGTTAAAACGCTGAAACGACACAGGCTTAGGCAGGTGGTTCGAGACTCGTAAGAGTCAAGTGA